>NZ_BRLB01000019.1 GCF_027923465.1 Vallitalea longa | reverse complement strand
ATGACTGCCAATGAGAGAAAAGAAAACCAAGACAGATTTCTATATGATGATATTGATGTTATGGTAGCAACTAATGCATTTGGAATGGGAATAGATAAATCTAATGTCAGGTACGTTATACACTATAGCATGCCTGAGAATATTGAGGCATATTATCAGGAAGCAGGACGTGCAGGAAGAGATTCATTACAGTCTAAGTGCATTTTGCTTTTTAGTGCAGGAGATGTACAACTTAGGAAATTTCTTATTGATAAGTCAGAGGGGCTAGATGATACCTTAAAAAGATATAGATATGAAAAGTTACATAAGATGACACAGTATTGTCATATAACCACGTGCCTTAGAAAATATATTCTAGATTATTTTGGAGATGAAAACATAAAAGACTCATGTGGCAATTGTAGCAATTGCAACGGAGACATTATTAAAGAAGATATGACTATTGAAGCACAGAAAATATTATCGTGTGCCATAAGAATGAAAGAAAGATTCGGAGGCAAACTGATTGCAGAAGTATTAAAAGGGTCAAGAAACAAAAGAGTCCTTAGCATGGGTTTTGATAAACTCTCTACGTATGGAATTATGTCAGAATATACGATTGATAAAATAAAAGATATGATTAATCTATTGACGGCTGAAGGTTATCTCAGAATGACGACAGATGAATTTCCTATCATAAAAGTAGAAAAAAGAGCTTTTCCTGTACTTAAAAACAACGAAAAAGTGTATAGGAATGTAATGAAAACAGAAAAGGTTCAAGTAAAACAAGAGCTTTTTGAAAAGCTAAGAAGGTTAAGGCGTAGAATAGCTACAGAAGAGAATTTACCACCTTATGTTATATTCAACGATGATACACTAAAAGAGTTAAGTACAAAATATCCAACTACAAAATATGCAATGCTTAATATTAAAGGTGTCGGGGAGAAAAAATATGAACAGTATGGTGAACTCTTTATAGAAGTCATAAAAGAATATGTTGTAGAGAATGATATTGAGATTAATGATATAGATTATTATGAGTCAAGTAATAAAAAAATTAAGAAAAACAAGGAACCTTCTTGTGTCACTACAGTAAAATTATACAATGAATTACAAGATATCAAAAAAGTGGCAAAAGAAAGAGGACTTAAAATAAGAACTATCGAGAATCATATCTTTGAAGCATACTCCAAAGGAGTAGAAGTCGACATAGATAAATTCATTCCAGAAGGAACAGAAGAAATAATAAGAGATGCTATAGATAATGTAGGTTTAGAGCGATTGAAACCTATTAAAGAGTCACTTCCTGATAATATCAGTTATAATGCCATAAAAGCAGTTATAGCAAAATATTATAATTAATTAATTACTAATAATTCTTAATATAAAAACCCGCTAATTGTATATAATAAGAGCGGGTTTATTTATTGATAAGATCAATAAATAAAAAAATAATTGACAATTAGAAATTTTTATTATAAAATAGTTAAACAATATAACTATTATACTTTGCAACTATTATATTGGTACAACTGATATTATGTATTGGAATTTGCAATTCATAATTGTAAAATTCCTTATAAGTATAATAAATATGGAGGTCTAGAAGCTGAAAGGAAGTTATAAATGTCAAGAGATGTATTAATCGAGAATATTCTTAGAATTATGCCATTGATAAATAGAAAATTATTCAAGGATTTTCGTCACAAAAATTCAATTCATCAGATGCAATTAGTATTTCTTATCTATAGGAATAATGGTAGACCTATGAAATATTTCTGTGATAAATTAATGATACCAAAATCCCATTTGTCGAAGATAGTCAACAGATTAATAGAAGATGAACTTATTGAAAGGAAAACCAATGAAAACGATAGGCGTGTTATTAATCTGTTTATTACTGAAAAGGGTGAAGAATATCTGAAAGAGCATAAGAAAATAGTTCAATCAAATGTCAAGAAGAAATTAGAAAAATTGAATGATGATGATATTATGAAATTATCTAAGAATCTGGAAGAGATTGAAACGATACTGAACAAGTTATAGAACATCAAGAAGGGAGAGAAATTATGGTTAAATTATTAAAGGGTTTAAAACCTTTTACTTTATCAATAGTTATAATATTTACTTTTACTTTTATTAGAACAATTACTGAATTATTCTTACCTACATTAATGTCAGATATTGTTGACACTGGTATAGTTGAGCAAGATATAGGATATATAGCTAAAGTCGGAGCGATTATGTTACTGATTGCTGGTCTAGGAGCACTATGTTCCATATTAACAAGCATGTTATCAGCTAAGACTGGAAGTGCATTTGCAAGAGATTTGAGAAATAAAGTTTTTGAAAAAGTTGAAAACTATTCATTGAAGGAATTTGATGAAAAAGGAACTGCTTCATTAATAACAAGAACAACTAATGATATAACTCAGGTACAGAACTTAGTAGTCATGTTACTTAGAATGTTCATCAGAGCTCCGTTAATGGCTATAGGTGGAATTATTATGGCTATTAACAAGAATCCTAATTTATCTTTGATTATTATTGTAGTAGTTATCGTATTGGGTATAATTATTGGATTGGTAGCTAGCAAAAGTATACCTATGTTCAAATCAATGCAGGTCAAGATAGATAAATTGAACTTAGTTCTTAGAGAAAGATTAACTGGTATTAGAGTTATTAGAGCATTTAATAAAGTGAATCATGAAAATAATAGATTTAACGATGCTAATAAGGATTTAACCAATACAGCTATAAAGGTTAATAAATTAATGGCATGTCTAACTCCTATATTAATGCTTTTATTTAATTTTACTACTATATTCATTATATGGTTTGGTTCATTCAAAATAAATAACGGTGCTATGCAAGTAGGAGATTTAATGGCATTCATTCAATATGTATCACAGATAATGTTCTCATTGATTATGTTGACTATGATATTTATTTTAATACCTAGAGCATCAGCATCAGCAATAAGAATAAATGAAGTACTAGAGGTAGTGCCTGAAATAAATGATCCTACAAAACCTATAGAGACAGGTTCAAAAAGAGGATATGTTGAGTTTCAGAATGTTTCATTCAGATATAATAATGCTGAGGGAAGAGCATTGGAAGATATATCATTTAATGCTAATCCTGGAGAAGTAACAGCTATCATAGGAGGAACAGGTTCTGGAAAATCTACTTTAGTTAATCTGATTTCCAGATTCTATGATGTAACTAAAGGCAAGATATTGATTGATGGTGTAGATATAAGAGAAATGTCTCAAGGATATTTAAGAAAAAAAATAGGATTAGTTCCTCAAAAGGCAGTCTTATTTAGTGGAACTATAATTGATAATATTAAGTATGGTAAAGAAGATGCTAGTAGAGATGAAATTGTAAAAGCGTGTGAAATAGCACAGGCAACAGAATTTATTAATGATATGAAAGACAAATATGATTCAGTTATATCTCAAGGTGGTACTAACGTTTCTGGAGGACAAAAACAGCGTTTATCTATAGCGAGAGCTTTAGTTAGAAAACCTGAAATTTATCTTTTTGATGATAGTTTCTCTGCTTTGGATTTCAAAACTGATGCTAAATTACGCCAAGCTCTTAATAAAGAGATAGTTGACGATACTATTATTATAGTTGCACAACGTGTTACTACTGTTATGAATGCAGATAGAATTATTGTTCTTGATGAAGGACGTATAGTAGGAATGGGAACTCATAAAGAATTGCTAAGCTCAAGTGATGTATACAAACAAATAGTATCTTCACAGCTTTCAGAGGAGGAATTAGCATGAGTATGAATAAAGGCAGAGTAGGAAGAGGACCAGGCAGAGGTCATGCAATGAGTATGCCTGTTGAGAAAGCAAAAGATTTTAAAGGTACTCTAAAAAGACTTTTAGGGTATCTGAAACCTAGACGAATAAGTCTTATATTTGTTGTCATTATGGCTGTTTTAAGTACAATATTTTCAATAGTAGCTCCTAAAAAGATGGGAGAAGCAACAACAAAACTATTTGAGAATTTTATGGAAATAATTAATGGTGTACCTAATGCATCAATTGATTTCGACTTTATTTTTAATATCTTATTGATACTTGGAATATTGTATGCTGCTAGTTCTTTATTTAATTTCATCATGCAATATACAATGGCTAGTGTTGTTCAAAAAACAGTATTTGATATGCGTAAAGATGTTAGCAGTAAGTTAACTAAATTACCATTAAAATATTATGATTCTCGTACTCATGGGGAAATCTTAAGTCGTGTTACTAATGATATTGATAATATAAGTAATACATTGCAGCAGAGTATTGTACAGCTTATAACCGCATTGATAACAATGATAGGTGTATTGGTAATGATGCTTACTATAAGTCCTTTAATGACACTGATTACATTATTAACATTGCCATTGTGCGTTATCATAACAAAAAACATAGCGAAGAAATCACAAAAGTATTTTAAGAAACAACAAGAGATAATAGGTGAACTTAATGGTCATGTTGAAGAGATGTATACTGGTCATAAAATAGTTAAGTCTTATGGACATGAGAAAAAATCAATAGGCGAGTTTAAAGAAATGAATAATAGATTGTATGAAGTTGGTTGGAAAGCACAATTTATTTCAGGAGTAATTATGCCTCTAATGAATTTTGTTAATAACCTTGGTTATGTTTTCGTGTGTATCGCAGGAGGAATACTTACTATAAGAAATTCCATTAAAGTAGGAGATATTCAAGCTTTTATACAATATTCAAGGTCATTTAGCCAACCTATAATTCAGACAGCTAACATTGCTAATATTATTCAATCAACAATTGCATCAGCTGAACGTGTTTTTGAAGTATTAGATGAAAAAGAAGAAATTCCTGATAAAAAAGTTCCTGCCATAGTTAAAGATCTAAAAGGTGAAGTTAAATTTGATCATGTTGACTTTGGATATAAAGAAGATGTTACCCTTATTAATAATATGAATATAGATGTTAAGAAAGGTCAAACAGTTGCTATAGTTGGTCCTACAGGAGCAGGTAAGACAACTCTTGTAAATCTGCTTATGCGTTTCTATGAATTGAAATCAGGTAAGATTACTATTGATGGTGTTAACATTAATGATTTAAGAAGAAGTGACCTTAGAAATATATTCGGTATGGTTCTTCAGGATACATGGTTGTTTAATGGAACTATAAGGGATAATATCGCTTACGGAAAAGAAGGAGCAAGTGAAGAGGAAATCGTTAGAGCCACAAAGGCAGCTCATGCGGACCATTTCATAAGGACTTTACCCGATGGGTATGATACAGTACTTAATGAGGAAGCTAATAATATATCACAAGGGCAGAAACAGTTGCTTACAATTGCAAGAGCTATATTAGCTAATCCTTCTATTCTTATTCTTGATGAAGCAACTAGTAGTGTTGATACAAGAACGGAGATATATATTCAGAAGGCAATGGAAACATTGATGAAAGATAGAACGAGTTTCGTTATCGCCCATCGTTTGTCTACCATTAAGGATGCGGATATGATACTAGTAATGAATAACGGAGATATAATTGAAAAAGGTAATCATGAACAATTACTTAGTATGAATGGATTTTATGCGGATCTTTATAATAGTCAGTTTGTGGGGAATGAAGAGGACGCAGTATAATAAAAAAGATTAATTAATAAAAGAACTTATAGAGGCTCTGTTTGGATATATGTTTATGTGGCTTGGGTTTGTGGCTATAGATATCTGTACAGAGTTTCTTGGTATAGGGATGATGGAGGATGGGTTCAGTTATCTTGAAAAATAATCATTTGACAAAACAAATATGTATATGTAAAATTAATTTCAGAGTGAAATAAGAGCTAAACTTAATAAAAAGTAAGGGATTGATTTAATGAATAACAACAATGTAAAAGGAACATCAGCTCTTAGACAAAAAAATAGGATACAGATTATTGACTATATAAGAAAGAATGCACCTGTAACACGTATAGATATCTTTAATGGTACCAAGATTTCAAGACCTACCATAACAAGGATAGTTAAACAGTTGGTAGAAGAAAAAATCGTTGAAGAAAGTGGTATAGTTGAAACTCATGCTGGACGTAAACCTATATATCTAAAATTAAGAAAATCTGCATTATGTTGCTTAGGCATGAATATATACAGGAATAGTATTACAGCTTCTATTATTGATTTAGATAAAAATATATTAATTAGTAGGAAAGATTCTATAAGTGATGTTCAATCAGAAGAGGAATTTCTAGAATGTATATTAAGGATGATATATAAATTGATAGATGAATCCAATATATTAATTAATCATGTAATTGGGATAGGAATCGGTTCATCAGGTGTAGTTGATTATGATAAAGGTATTTTACTTAATTTTAATCCTTACCTCAACATTAGAAATATACATCTGAAAGATTTTTTGGAAGGAGAATTAGATATACCAACTTTTGTAGATAATAACCCTAATACCAGAGCTCTAGGTGAATATTGGTATGGTTATGGTAAAGGACATAGAAATATAGCATACATAGTATGTGGCGAAGGTATCGGAAGTGGTATTATTGCTGATGGAAATATTCTAAGAGGGAAAAATAATATTACTGGTGAATTTGGACATATGACAGTAGCTGTTAATGGAAGACAGTGTAATTGTGGTAGAAAAGGATGTGTAGAGGCTTATTGTTCAACAGAGCAAATAGAAAAAATCTTAATGGAAGATTTAATAAAAGTCGATAAATCACCTATTATGGATTATTGTAAAGAAAACGATGAAGTGTTATCCTATAGTTTAATATGCGAATTCTATGAAAAAGATATCTTTTGTAAAAAGGTAATAGACCAAGCAGTAGAAATTCTTAGTATAGGGTTGTCTAATCTTATGGGGATTCTCAATTCAGAAATAATTATTCTGTCTGGTGAACTATTTGAAAATAATTTTGTTTTTGAGCAAGTTGTAGCAAGAACTAAAAAGAATGTTTTTACAAAATCAATTGGCAATATTGAATTTAAAAAAAGAGAACAGATGGATTATGTATATGAAATTGGAGCGGGTGCTTTAGTATATAAATCTTATTTTAAGAATGTATAGTTTTTAGTAATATAATTTCATTACATAATCTTGACAAATTTTTAGTAAGGATATAAAATAAAAGTATAATAATTTCAGTCTGAAATTTAATTGGGGATATTATAATATTTTCAATCTTATTATTTCCATATAATTTCAGTCTGAAATTTTACCGGAAGGAAGGTATTGTCATGAAAAAACTTAGAATTGGGCTTGTAGGATTGATGCATAAGAATTTTACAGGAGATAAAGTGGGGATTTACAATCGTTCCAAAGAAGAAATGATTGAACTCGGTAAAAAAATGGATTTTGATATAGTTTGTGTTGAAGAAGGTATCTACAATGATCAAGAAGCTGAATCAGCATATAGTTATTTAAAAGAAGAAAAAATTGATTTTATCATGATTCAAAGTAGTGCCTTTAATTCAGGAACAATTATTCCAATATTAGCAAAGTTAAATATACCTATAGGGTTATGGGCAGTTAAAGAACCTACTAAATCTGGACCTCTACCAATTAATTCATTCTGTGCAATGAATATGAATGCAAGTATCATCGGACAGTATTTAAATGAATATGATTTACCATTCAAATGGTTCTTTGGTTATACGGATGATGAGTTATTTATTGAAAGATTCAAGATAACAGTTAAAGCTTTGACAGCTATCAAGAATGTAAAAGAAGCTAAAATCGCTCTTGTTGGAGGTATTGCTAATGGATTCGACAATCAATATTTTGATGAAAGAAAATTGCAAAAGAAATTCGGAGTCAAACTTTATAGGAATCATGAATTCTCGGAAATAAAAAATAGAATGTTATCTTATGAAGATAAAGATGTAAAAGATTTGATGGAAGAAATATTACAAGATAGTTGTAGTTGCAATTCTTTAGCAAAAGAAAAACTTAATAAGAACGCAAGATTAATAAAAGCAGTAGTAGATTTTAAAGAGGACAATGGATATGATGGTATTGCTTTAAGTTGTTGGCCAAAATTTAGAATCGAACTGGATATGGTTTCATGTGCTGCTATTGGGAGATTGAATCAGCTATATTTTACAACAGCTTGTGAAGGTGATGTCTATGGGCTTATTACTATGATGATGATGAGATATATGAATGATAAACCATCATTATTGATGGACTTATCTGATTTTGACGAGAAAGATGAAAGTGTACTTTTTTGGCATTGTGGACTTGGTTGTAATAATGTCGCTTATAATGGGGAAGTCAAATTAGCTTCTCATTGTAATCCAGGTCCTTGGTCAGGTAAAGGATTGAAAGAAAATGCACCTGTAGCTGATATGATTTTCGCAAAACAAAAAGGGACAGTTGCAAGATTTACTAAAGATGGAGAGGAAATGTTTTTACTTACTGGTGACTTCAATCAACCTGAGAAACCAAGTTTTGATGGTTCAAGAGGATGGATGTCAAATCTTAAACTAAATGAAAATCCTATAAAAGTTAGAGATCTAGTAGAAACAATAATGGTAAGATATCAACCACATCATTATGCCTTAGCATTTAATGACTTAGGTGCAGAAATGATGGAGGTAGCCGCATGGTTGAATATTAAACCAATGAAGAAAGTTGCTTACAAACATTATTTACAAAGATAATATAAGGAGGATAAAAATATGCCATTAATACCTATGAAATTATTACTTGATAAAGCTATAGAAGGAAAATTCGCTTATGGAGCATTTAATGTACATACAACAAACGAGGTAAAAGCAGCAATAGAAATTCATGAAACATTTAGATCACCAGTTATATTACAGGTAATAGAATTCGCTACTGGTTTCATAGCAGGAAGAAAAGATTTTCTAAAAGCTACATTAGAGGAAAAGATAGAAGGTATCAAGATTATAAGTAAAATCATAAAAGAAGAGGCAGATAAGACAGATATCCCAGTTGTTCTACATTTGGATCATGGTCATGATAAAGAATTAGTAAAAGCTTGTATTGATGAAGGTTTCACATCTGTAATGATAGATGGTTCATATCTACCATTTGAAGAGAATATCGCACTCACTAAGGAAATCGTTGACTATGCACATGAAAAAGGAGTCACAGTAGAAGGAGAACTTGGTGTGTTGGCTGGTAGAGAAGATAACGCTAATCACAGTGGTTCATTATATACAGACCCTAATAAGGTATGTGAATTTTTCAAGAAAACAAGTGTAGATTGTCTAGCTATTTCTTATGGAACCAGCCATGGTGCAGCTAAAGGTAAGGATGTTGTAATAAGCAAAGAGATAGCAATTGCTTCCTATGAAAATATGAAATTCAATAAAATTAAAGGTGCTTTAGTTTCTCATGGTTCTTCAACTGTTCCTCAATATTTAGTTGAGGGAATCAATAGCTTAGGGGGAAATCTTAATAATGCACATGGAATACCAATCGAACAAGTACTTGAAGTAATTCCATACGGTATAGCTAAAATAAATGTGGGAACTGATATAAGACTTGCTATAACTAGAAATGTGAGAGAGTACTTTAATAAAAATAAAAACATTGATGAAAATTCATCAGTAGGTGAAGTTAAAAAAATAATAGATGAAAGACCAGACTTAATAGATGAAAGAGTCTATTTATATCCTATGTATGAAAGTGTAATAGCAGGAACTGGCATGACTCCTATAGAAAATGATATACTACAATGTGTTGAAAAAGGAGTTAAAGAGATTGTGGGACAGCTTATTGTTAAATATGGTCAAGTAGGATCAGTTGACCTGTTTTAAAAATTTTTCACACAATTTCACATATTTTAATGATAATTCTTCTACATTTTATGGTTATACTAATTGCATAGTTAAATAATTATTAACTATAAACCTAAAATTTATTCGATCGATTAATTTAGGCAAAAACTATTAGGAGGTCATAAACATGTTAAAGAAGATATTAACCTTAGGACTAGGAATTGTATTATCAGCAAATTTAATGGTACCGACTATGGCAATGGAAGCAGCACAAGATGAAAATCCTCCAGTACAAGCTTCTAAAGATGTTCAAAAAGATAAATTTGATAATTGTAAAAAAATTAGAAATTTAGAATTTGACAAAGAAGCTAAACCTTTAACAGATGAGGAGCATTTAGCTAGGATACAGGAAAAATTGGATAGATTAGATCAAGAATATGCTGATGGAAAAATCGATGAAGAAAAATACAATCAATTAAAAGAACAATGTACAAAATTTATGGAAGCCATAAAAAATGGTGAAGTACCAGATAAAAATTTTAAGGAACGTTTCAAAAAGCAGAAACAGCCTCTAGACAAAGAAGATATGATAGAACTATTGAATGATAAACTAGATAAAGTAAAAGAGAAATTCGATAATGGAGATATTACAGAAGAACAATACAATAATATAAAAGCAATGATTGAAGAGAATATCGAAAAAGTAAATAACGGTGAAAAGATCAATTTCAGAGGTTGTAGAAAATTCAAGAACATGAGAGAAGATTTCAAAGGATTATCAAATGAAGAAAAGATAGAAAAGCTGACTAATTTACTTGAAGAATTAAAAGGTAAATTAGAAGAAGGTAATATTAGCCAAGATAGATATGATGATATTAAAGAAAGAATTGAACAAAGAATCAATAATATCCAAGACAATGAGAATAGTAACGAATAATCTTATTGAATAAAAGTAATTACTGCTTAGGCTAATGTTTAAGTATCCCTTTATTTTTTATATAATTAATATATAGTACGTTAAAGAGGCTGTTGAATAATACATGTTTCAGTTGACATAATTATCTTAATATAGTATATTTTATTCAAACTATTTAAGATGAATGTATTTTCAAACAGTCTCTTTAATTAATTTTTTTTGAAGTAAGGGAGAATTAGGTGTGTATAAAATATATTTAGTAGAAGATGAACGAAATTTAAATGATATCTTAGGGTTTTATTTAAGAAATGAAGGTTATGAGGTTAAGAGTTTCACTAGTGGATTAGAGGCAGAAAAATGTATTAAGGAAGATATGCATCTATGGATCCTTGACATAATGCTACCTGATCTTGATGGTTATGAGCTCATAAAAAGAATAAAGAAACATAACGAAAATATTCCAGTGATATTTATATCAGCAAGGGATAAAGATTTGGATATCATAACAGGTCTTCAAATGGGTAGCGATGATTATATATCTAAACCATTCCTACCAATGGAACTAGTAATAAGAACAAGAAAATTGTTAAAAAGAGTTTATAAACAAGAAGAAAACAATAATATCATTATAAATGATAAATATAAAATAGATATTAACAAAAGATTGGTATATCAAGGAGAAAGACTTATAGAATTAACCTCAAGAGAATTTGATTTCATATGTACTATCATAAGAAATAGAAATAATGCTTTATCAAGAGATTACCTTCTCAATAATATATGGGGAGAAGATTATTATGGAAGCGATAGAGTAGTTGATGATCTTGTAAGAAGAGTAAGAAAGAAATTACCTGATATAAGAATAGAGACTATATATGGTTATGGCTATAGGTGGTGTGATATTGAAGATTAAATCGATTAATCTAAAGCTGATGATGGCTTTTTTTGGTGTCATTATCTTTTTTGGAGTTATAACTTATACTTTATTGGTAAGTGCGTTCAATAACTATTATCATGAAGATATCTATAGGGTTCTTGAAGATAATACTCATTCAAATGAAAAATTTACGGATATTGATGAATTTATAAATGATAGTGACGACAATAGAAGCATTGAACAGCTTTTTTGGGTAAAAATAAATGGAAAACTTACAAGAAAAGATGTTAGAAGAAATGATATAATTACCAGTGAATTGACAGATGACGTAATAAAAGTAATTGAAGATGATATAAAAAACCAGACAGAAGAATCAAAGAGATATAGTTTTGATGTTAATGGAAGAAAATTATTTTATGTTATCACTCAATATAGATTAAGTAATTCAAATAAATTATACGTTGTTCCAAAACTATTCAATAGGCCTAAGATTACTGTAGCATATAATACATTATATAGAGTTACTCTTAGGTGGGAACCAGCTAATGATATACTTCAGAAACAGCTATTTAGCAAAATGGCTTTAGGATTATTTTTGACAATTGTAGCCATATTGATTGTTTTCTTTTTTCTGTCTAGACATCTTACCAAGCCTTTAATTGATTTAAGTAAATCTGTTAAGCAGATATCAAAACGAAAGTTCGAAACACCAATAGATATAAATAGAAATGATGAAATAGGGGTTTTAGCAAATACTGTCGAGGAAATGAGAAGAGAACTTCTTAAATATGATAAGGAGCAAAAACTACAACTTCATTCCATTTCTCATGAACTAAAAACTCCTATAATGGTGATTCAAAGTTATGTAGATGCATTAAAAAAAGGTTTGTATCCAAAAGGAACACAAGAGGCTTCTTTAGAGATTATTGAAGAAGAAAGTAATAGACTCCAGAAATTAGTCTATAATTTATTATATATACAGAGGCTAGATTATTTTGAAAGCGAAATAAAGAATCAAGAGAAAATCAATATAAAAGAAGTTGTCAAAGATGTTGTTTGCAACATGCAGATGAAGCTAGATAATTTTAATTTGGAGACCAACCTGGAAGATGTATTCGTTAGAGCGGATTATAATCAAATGAGAATTGTAATAGAGAATCTTCTTAGCAATCAAATAAGGTATGCTGATAAGGCTATCAGGATAACATTAGAATACAATGGAGAATCATCATTTTTAGAATTCTATAATGATGGAGAACATATAGCAGATGTTAATGACTTATTCATGATGTTCAAAAAAGGTAAAAAAGGGCAAAGTGGTTTAGGTTTGTATATTGTTAAAAGATTACTAGATATAAATGGGGGAACTATTAGTGCATACAATCGAAGTAAAGGTGTAACTTTTAAAATAGAATGGAAATAAATGATGTAATTTGTATTTGAACTTGAAAATAATATACAATCGTTTATAATATAAGATATTATTGATTAATATAAGCTTCTTTCTGGATTTGAAGGAAGCTTTTAAATTTTATAACATATAATTATACTAATATATATTTTATATACTTGAATCTAGGAGGTTGTATATATGGAAGAATATGAAGTAATAATAAGGATAGTGATAGCAATTATAGTAGGGGGACTGATAGGGTATGAAAGGCAGATAACTAATAGACCTGCGGGTTTTAGAACTCATATATTAGTATGTGTTGGTGCTGCTGTAGTATCACTTATTCAAATAGAATCAGTTGAAAGGACTATAGCATTAATTCATGAAGATCCATCTTTAGCTAATTCTCTAAAAGCAGATATTGGTAGAATGGGAGCTCAAGTCATAACAGGAGTAGGTTTCCTCGGAGCGGGTACAATCATTCGTGAAAAAGGATTAGTCAAAGGATTGACGACAGCAGCTTCAATATGGGTAGTGGCATGTATAGGTTTAGCAATAGGATTGGGAATGTATGTGATTACTGCTGTATCGACCATAGGTGTATTCGTTTCATTAGTCATACTTAAAAAAGTAGAAGATAAATTTATTGATAAAGTTGTTACTATTGATATGGATATCGAATATATAGGTGATAAGGATTTCATGAAAGGGATTCAAAAATATTTCACAACTAAAAATATTAAAGTCAACAATATTAAATTCATTAATGAAATAGAAAATTTAGATGAAACAGCTGTCACGGATGAAGAAAATATAAGTAAACGTTCAATTTATAATCTTGATGTTCCTAAGTATCTTAAAACTTCTAAGATTGTTCAAGATCTTTGTAGAAAAAAGAATATAAAGCAGGTGAAAATCTACTGATAGTACAATGTTCTTATACATATTATAATATAATGAATCAAACAATAAAATAATGAAAACTAAATGCCTTGTATTTTTAAAATAGCTGTTATAGCTATTTTTTTGTCAAATTGGAAATAAAAGTCATTAGTTATAAAATTGGATTTTCTACATATAACTACATGAAATTTATCATATGATAATTTTTGTATAATTAGGTTGAAATTTACAGAAAATTACATGAAAACATAAAATTATAATAAAAACAATAAATTAACAATCAAATCTAAATAAATAGAAAATAAAAAAGATTACCAATTGACATTTAATATAAAAATCTGTATAATATGTTTGCATGCATTAAGGAATAATTTACCAGGTAAGTACATAATCTCATTTAGTGTTCTTATATAAGGACACTAAATAAGTGAGAGGGGAGGGTGAAGAAGTGGCAAAAAATCCATTTGATCTAGAAGTAAAAGTTGACAAAATCAATGGAGCTCAATTAGACGGTCTTTATACATCTACTTGCTATACATCTAGTTGTTATACATCTACTTGTTATACTAGTACTTGTTATACGTCTACTTGTTACACTGGTCAACAGATGTGTGGTTATACTTATACTACAAGTTGTTAATGTTTCAAGTACATATAGTCTACATCAAAAAACATCTTATTGATGTTTTTTGATGTTCTATGATATGAATTTGCCTAATTATCATTAATTTGATATATATTACTAACTAGTAGAAAACAATTATTAAAAAGATACAGCGAAAGGAGAAAATGATGTCTAAACAGAATATATTTAAATGTCTTGATTTTTTTATATTAAGAATGCCTATTCTATCTACAGATGTATTTAATAATCATTTAAAATCTTTGAAAGAACCTATTTTAAATGGATTATGGGAAATAGTACAAGAACCACTGATAAGAGAAGCTATTGCAGTTTCAAGTATATCACTTTTAGATGCTTTGACCTACCTTTCACCGGATAGTCCTGAGCGTAAAAGAGAACAGGTAGCTAAATCGTTGTTACGTTATCTAATAAGGATGTCTACTAGACCGACACCTTTTGGTTTGTTTTCTGGAGTGGCGTATGGAGAGTATGGTGAACATTATAGAATTGATTTGAAAAAAGCAGAACATTTTAAGAAACGTACTCGTCCTGATATGGAATGGTTATATAGAATAATAGCAAAATTAGAAAATGATTCTAGTATAAGAAATCAGCTTTTAGTGAAGACGAATACAATGGCTTATGAAGTAGGAAACAGGACATATCTTCCATACCTAAACAGATTAGATAATATTAGAAAAAATGGTGCTAATTTTGAGATTGAGCGTACATCAATAAGTACTACAAGTGCAGTTGAACAAGCACTTCACTTAGCGAAGACACCTATAGCATTAGAAGAATTAGTATCAAAAATCAGTTGTGAATATCCAGATACGTCATACGAGCAAATAAACCAATTTGTAAATGAATTATTGAAACAAGAATTGCTTATATCTAATCTAAGACCACCATTACTGGATATAGAACCATTTAAACATCTATTAAAGAGTATGGAATCTATAAAAGGAATGGAGCAATTAAAATCCACATTGCAAAATATTTCTTCACTAATAGATGAATATAATAAAGTACCAATAGGTGATGGGGAAAAATCATATAGAGAAATAGTTAGAAAAATGAAACAAGTCATTGAAAGTAAAAATTATCTACAGGTTGATATGAAAGTTGAAACAAATGGAGTTACTTTGCCATTGTGTGTTAAGGAAGAAGTTGAAAAGTCCGCAGAAGCTTTATGGCGAATTAGTAGTAGCGAACTAGGGTTAGTTCATATGATTGGGTATAAGGCGGATTTTATTAAGAAATATGGAATGTCAAGAGAAATTCCTGTGCTAGAGCTATTAGATGAGGAAATCGGCTTAGGGGCACCGGCTACATATGAATATCCACTATCAAAACGTAGACTATCAAATGATGAGACAGAATATGGTAAACGCAAAAAGTACTTATTATCCCAATGGTTGATGACTGTTTTATTAAATGGAGAACAGGAACTTAATTTAGGTGATGACAAGATAGCAGCTCTAGAAGGTAAAGAAACAGATAGTTGTTATGCTCCTCGTTCATTTGAAATGTTTTTTACTATAATATCAAATTCGGTAGAATCTATGGAAGAGTGTGATTTCACACTTATAAGTGGAGCAACTCCGCTATCATATGGAGCAGGCAAATCAATTGGGCGTTTTGCAGATATTATGGGTTCTAAGTTACATAATAATCTTAAGTATATAGGAAAGATAGAACAAGAATTGTGTTCTGATATGATATTAGCTGAGTTAGTCTATTTACCTATAGAAGGCAGGGCTGCAGATGTATCATTAACTTACAATAATCGGGAATATGAAATTAATATGGGAACTACTTCATCCAAGGAAACAGAAAAGATTATTTCCCTATCTGATTTAGTAGTAGGCATAGATGAAAAAGGATTCTACTTACGTTCCATGAAGCTTGGAAAAGAAGTGATAGCTGTTACTAATCATATGTTGAATACATCAAATTCCCCTAATATTTATAGATTTATTAGAGAACTGACTCAAGAACGTCAAAAAAATATAGAAATCTTTCAATGGGGAGAACTTAATTCACTACCTTTCCTACCACGTGTTAAATATAGACATTGTATTTTGTCACCTGCTAGATGGATTCTCAATAAACAAACATTTCCTTATACAGGAGAGATGGAGAGGGAAGAATGGATAGATAAATTCAATGTGTACAGAAGAAAATGGAAACTACCTAGATATATCTATTTAACACAGGCAGATAATAGATTATTGTTGGATTTAGAAGAGAGTGAACATATTAATGAAATACGTCGTGAATTTAGGAAAGTAGATTCTTATCAAGGGGTTGTGTTAACAGAGGTAGGACATAAATTAGAAGAACTTCCTATGACTAATAAAGGTCCATACTATACTGAATTCGTGTTTCCTATTATAAAAAATCCTATAGGAAATAGTAGACAAGCTGTAACTAAAAATCAATGTAAAACAATTAGTTATAGAAATCGTTTGAAATTTCCAGGAAGTGAATGGATGTTTGTTAAGTGGTATGGATTTGGTAATCGTATAGAAGAATTCTTAGGAGGAAAATTGAGAGACTTTTGTCTTATGGCAAAACAAAATAAATGGATTGAATCTTGTTTTTTCATGAGATATGCTGATCCTGATAAACATATAAGGATTCGTTTTTTGGGTGAACCAATAAAGTTGCAAAGGGAACTGTTACCACAGCTTAATGATTTTTCTAGTCAATGTTTACAAGAAGGTATACTTACAAAAATGGTAATAGATACATACGATCCAGAAATCGAACGCTACGGAGGTCCAGATTTAATTAATATGGCAGAGAAGTTCTTCTGTATAGATAGTCAAATCGTAATGGAGTGGATAAGATTAAATGAACAAGGAAGTCTATGTATAGATAAGGATTTATTGACAGTGATTAGTATCATAGACATTATGGAACAGATGGGTATTACTTTTGAGGAACAATATAATTTCTTAGATGGGATAGTAAATTATAAAGATCATTTAGATCTTTTCAGGGCAAAGAAAGCGTACTATGTTAATTTGGGAGATGCAAGAAATGGTTTCGAGCAGTTGAAAAACCATCAAGCAGGACAATTACTTATACCAGCATTTCAAAGGAGAAGCGATATATTAAGAGAATACGGAGAAGGATTATTGGAACTAGAACGTAATAAAGATTATTATGTTACACGACTCAATGCAATGTACAGTATGATACATCTTCATATCAATCGGTTTTATGGTATTGATAGGGATGATGAAAGAAGAGTTTTAACTTTGACCCGTCATACACTACATAGTTTAGCATATGTTCGTAGGAGGTGATTATAGTGGCTATGAATGAAGAGGATCTAAGAATAATATCAATGGATAATATTATAAAGTCATTTCGCTATTGGCCTCGTATAATACGTTTATTATGGAATACTGATTGGAAGAAATTGATTGCTATCATGAGTTTGAATTTGCTTCAAGGTATTTCCCCAGTTATAATTTTAATCCTGACCAAGGATTTAATAAATTCAATTACTTATTCTTGGACAAAGGGTTTCAATGTAATTCTAAGAGCATTTATATTATTAGCTGTATTTACAATCATCAGTCAGCTTATTGGTTTGGCTCTAAGTTATATAGAAAGCTTATTCAAAGTGCTATTGACTAATAGAATAAATAGACTTATTATGGAAAAATCAGTTTCCTTGTCACTTAAGGATTTTGAGAATTCTGATGTACAAGATGCATTGAAACTCGCACAAAATGAAGCAGGACATCGTCCATATCAGATTATGCAACAGATGATGTCTTTGATAAGTGGTATTGTTACGCTTATTTCCGCGGCATCCATGTTAATTATATTCCGATGGTGGATGGCGTTCATATTACTTATCATACCATTTACATCTTTTTACTCATTTCTTAGAATAGGGCAGCTAGATTTTTTGATTCAATATAATAGAATACCTAAGATGAGAAAAGCATGGTATTATTCATTCTTGATGACCAATGATAAGAATTTCAAAGAAGTCAAGCTCTACCAATTGGGTAAATACTTAGTTAAATGCTATAACAATCTGTTTAGAGGATTTTATAAAGAAGATCGTAGTATTGCTAAGAAAAGATTAAAAGCAGGTATCGTATTTCAACTTATTAACATGGTAGTCAATGTTACCATGATGTTGGTTGTTATTAGAGCAGCGTTTGTTCGTGAAATTGAAATAGGTACTGTAGTCGCATTTACTCAAGCTATAACAATGACACAAAGTAATTCTCAGTCTCTTATATCAGGTATTCTTTCATTATGTCAGCATAACCTTTTTTTAAAGCAATTATTTATTTTCCTAGACTTGAAGGTTAATAAGTGTCATAAGGTCAATCGTGATATTACTAGAATTGAGACTATAGAGTTTAAAAATGTATCTTTCAAGTATCCTGATAATTCTAAATATGCTCTTCATAATGTAAGTTTTAAAATAAAAAGTGGAGAAACTATGGCTATAGTTGGACGAAATGGGTCTGGAAAGACTACTCTAATGAAATTATTGACTCAATTATATGATGATTTTGAAGGAGATATATTTATAAATGGTGTTTCCATTCGCTCATTTGATCAAGAGGATTTACGTAATCATATGGCAGTAGTATTTCAGGATTTTGTCCAGTATGAATTAAGTATGAGACTTAATATTGGGTTCGGAAATGTAAACAGAATCTATCATAGTGACGAATTGCTTGATGCAGTACGAAGTGCGGGAATAGATTCTCTTGTTGAAGAGTTACCCAAAGGATTAGATACCCAGATTGGAAGATTATTTGAACATGGTTGTCAGCTGTCAGGGGGGCAGTGGCAACGTGTTGCAATAGCTCGAGCTTTCATGAGAAAAGCAGATGTATATATACTTGATGAACCTAGTTCTATGTTAGACCCAGAGTCGGAATTACAGGTATTTGAGAAATTCAGAGAATTAATTAACAAGAACATAGGAATATTTATTTCACATAGATACACATCAATAAAATATGCAGATCATATTTTGTTATTGGATGAAGGAAAAGTTATTGAGCATGGTAAACATAATGAGTTAATGAAGAATAATGGGATGTACTCTTATCTATATAATATGCAGTTGGCTGCATACAGCAGTAATGATAAGGAGGATGAAGTGTATGGAATGGTCTCAGGTAATAGATGAAAGAATAAGAAGTGAAGTATTGAAAGTCGTGAATGATGGAGTGCAGAGATTAGTTAACGCTGAACAGATTAAAAAAAAGATGCTTGAATCAATAGAGACTCGCAAAAAAAAGGGACTGGATTATATGCCATGGTCTGCTACTGATTTAGCTAGAGGATACAGTGGCTTGTGTGTCATGTTTGGTGCTTTAGATAGGATTGAACCAGAAAAAGGTTGGGATAAGATAGGTTATTCCTATTTACAAGAAATACAGAAAGAAATAATGAAAGAAGGAATAAAAGGATTCGGTTTATGGACAGGATTAGCTGGTGTAATAATAGCAGCTAGAGCTCTATCACGAGGTGGAGAGAGATATGAGAACTTCATTGGAGAACTTAATTCAGTTTTCCTTAGATCATTTCCTAGTATGATGGAATTTATCCAGTCAAAGTCAGATGAAGGTGTTTCTCTAGATGATTTTGATGTAATTCAAGGGATGAGTGGTATAGGACGTTATACTTTATGTTTTAGAAAAGAACTTGAGATGAGAAATGCCTTAGAGCAGATTCTTTTATACTTAGTTAAGCTATGTGAATATAAAAAAATCAATGGGATAATGGTGCCAGGCTGGTTCGTTTCATATGACAAGTATAGGGGATATGGAAGAAAAGAATATCCCAATGGTCATTTTAACTGTGGAATGTCTCATGGTATTGTAGGGGTTCTTGCTTTGATGTCTATTGCTATGATTAACAAAGTAGAAGTGACTGGGCAACGTGAAGCTATACATAAGATTGTTGATTGGATGATGAGGTGGAAAACATCAGATAAGTTCGGACCAATATGGCCTGCTAGGGTTTCATGGGAAGAAAATATAGAAGGAAGATCAAAAAATACTGCAGTACGTGAAGCATGGTGTTATGGAAGCCCTGGTGTTGCAAGGGCTCTATGGTTAAGTGGAATGGCAGTTAATAATGAAGAATGGAAAGAGGTAGCACTAGATACTTTTAGAGGAACAGCTCTTCGACCAATGGATAAATGGAATATAGAATCGGATACTTTCTGTCATGGGTATGCAGGATTACTTCAGATGGTACAGAGAATGTATTCAGAAAGTGGAGATGAACTTCTTGGAGATCTACGTAATAATCTGGCTGAACGAGTAATAGAGCTATGGAAGCCAAATGAACTCTATGGTTATCAAGAAGGGGAAAAATCGGATAAGCAAGATATTGCAGGATTACTTGATGGTGTGGCAGGAGTTTTTACAGTGTTGATTGGATTAATAGAGGAGCAGGAGTCTGACTGGGATTTAGTATTTTTGATAAGATAATAGCTAATTTCAATTTGAAATTAGTAGTAATTTTTTTAAACCAAATAATAAAATTTTAATTTTGCGCATAAAAAGTAACTGTATGTACGTTAAGAGGGGGAGATTAGTCGCAATTAACCCCCTCTACTAAAATGTTTATTATATAGTTTGTTGACTCTAGGTTAAAAAAATTAATAATATTTATCTTGATATTTCCATCAAAGCCTTTAAAGAAAATAGAATTAGTAGAATAATAATAAATAATTTGTTTTTTATATTTGAGTCTTTGAAATCGTGTATTAAAAAACGAATACAACAAATAATAAATGTAACAACTAAAATACCAAATATCAAACAAAAAAACATATATAATGTTTGCAAAATAAGTATGTCATTACCCAGTATCATGTTCATTACTATAAAAATTAGTTGTATGAAAAACGATATTGAGGTAATAATAATCCAAAAGTTCTTATTATAAAATATCCTATAATCATCATTAGTAGTTTTCATATTCTCACCCTTTAACTTTTTTTAATTCACAGGAATTTCCATAGTGTTATCGTTAAACATATCAAAAATAGAATCCTTTAATGATGTAATGTCATAATATATTCCAGAAGAATTAAGTATTGTTGACCCAACTTCATATATTTTTAATCAAGGTTCATTGAGTATTTCTTCAATATTTAGTTGCCTAAAAATCTAGTTGTCTAAAATCATTGTCAAAATAATAATATATCTTTATACATACATTAAAATGATAAATATTAAATTAAGTATAATAGAAAATTAATAGAGGATAGCAATTAATATTCAATGAATTTTCTTAAAAACTCTCTAACCTTATTCTCATATCCTTCCTTATCTGTAGAATAACAAGCCCCATGTCCTGCACCTTCCACTATAAATAAATCCTTTTCACTATTACAACTTTCATATAATTCATTAACCATTTCATAAGGAACAAATGTATCTTCTGTACCATGAATAAATAAAATCGGTGTTTTGGATTTCTCAACTTGTTTAATGGACGAAGCTTCCCAGAAGTTATATCCTGCCTTAACTTTAGTCAATAGGCTTGTAGTATGTAATAAAGGAAATTCAGGTAAATGATACATACGGCTGAACTGATAAGATAATTGGTCAAAAACCGAAGTATAACCACAATCTTCTACAATGGCTTTAACCTGTTCCGGTAGTTTTTCGCCGCTCACCATCATAACAGTTGCACCACCCATGGAAATACCATGGAGAACGATTTCGCAATTTTCACCAAGTTTTTCTATCATCAATTCTATCCATTTAACATAATCTTTTCTATCAGGCCATCCAAAGCCAATATAATCTCCTTCACTATCACCGTGGCCTCTATCATCAGGCATAAGAATATTGTATCCTAAATCTTCATTATAGAATTTTCCTAGAAAGCCCATATCTTTTCCTTTTGATGTATAACCATGTGCTAAAATTACTAATTTGTTACTTGGTTCAGTTGCTTTAAGATAATAAGCTTTTAATTTTAGATTATCATCAGATGTTATTTCTATTGTTTGGTAATTTTGCTCTTCTACCCAAGGAACTGATTTTTTAGGTATAGGGGTAGGTTGGGTGTCTTTCTTGTCTGATTCTTTTTTCTTAAGGTCAGGATTACTAGCTAAAAAAGTTTTTTTGTTTCTAGCGATGGCAATATTATAAAAATAGTTACTACCGTATATGATTATACCAACAAATATAATTAAAATTATTAAGATAACGATAAGAATACGTTTTTTCTTCATTTCCATCCCCCTAATATTATATTAATATTAATTTGCTTCATATTCATATCTTAACAAATAGGTAATTTAGTGTCAAATAATGTGATACTAGGTAAACAGAGATGAAATTTTTATGAAAAGTTCTAATATTTTATGTGTCTTGGGGACGTTTCGATTGCCATGTAAATTATATTTTGAAATAATTAGTATAAAAAATATAATAATCAACATAACATATTAAAATAGAACATATAATATATTAATTAGGAGGATAACTAAAGTGTCATAAAATATATGAATATATGGCGCATAAGAACTGTCCCTGTGTCATATTACGATACACTGACATTAGAAACGTCCCCGTGACATTTATATATTTAATAGATTTTAATTAATCCATAGGTAGAGGGCCATAGGTATTAAAATTGATATCTAGTGTCCTTATTATTTTATAATTAATAAAGATAACTAAGGTTTTGATATGATTTAGGTTAAATGAGTTTGTTATTAGGAAGATTGAAAAAGTGTTTCACAATGAAATATTTAACAATTATTATTGTAATAATTAGTATGTTTTTGTAGAAAATTATGATATAATATATTTACTTTATAAATATACTTATTTTGATATGTTGATATAATTAAAAATACACATATATAGGGGGTATGATTTGTTATATTCCATAAAACCAGTAATTTGACAATTGATAGGCTATAATTTAACAGTAAGTAAATATTATTGCTGACACTAGGGACGTTTCCGTTGGCATATAAAGAGATAATATTGAAAGGTTGACATTTTAAGTACTTAATATTAATTAGAAAGTTGGTATTAGCTATGAAAAAATCAAATCATGTTTATAAATGGAGCCTTATACTATTATTGCCTATTGGTATATTATTGACTAATGTTGTTGAATCGTTTCCTGATTTTATAGAAAAATATTATTCAAATGGTATTTATTCATATATTGGTAGATTCCTAAGTAGAATTACTGGAGTTATTCCAATTTCAGTGGCAGAGATTATTATAATATTTCTTATTGTTTTTTTCTTATATAAATTTGTAAAAGTTATTAGATCACTTATAAAATCAAATAATAGAAAAAGATATGTTTTGATTGATTCCATCAGAAAATTATTAATATTTATTAGTGTGGGTTACTTTGTATTTGTTATAGTATGGGGACTTAACTATTATCGCTTACCTTTCGCGGATATAGCTGAAATCAATGTAAAAGAAACAACAGTTGAGGAATTAAGTGGTCTTTGTGAAAATTTGATTTTAAAGGCTAATGAGCTAAGGAAAAATGTAATTGAAAATAAAGAGGGTATTATGTATATACCTGATGGGTACAATGATGTATTTAGTCGTGCACATGAAGGATTTATAATTATAGCTGATACCTATGAAGAATTAGGTGGTGAATACGGGACACCTAAAGGAGTCTTTTTTTCAAATTTCATGTCTTATACAGGTATAACTGGCATGTATTTCCCTTATACAGGTGAAGCTAATGTCAATAAGGATAGGACAGATATCTTGCTTCCAGCAACAGTTTGTCATGAAATGGCACATCAAAGAGGATTTGCTAGAGAAGATGAAGCTAATTATATTGCATATCTGACTTGTACTTCTCACCCAGATGCTGATTTCAAGTATTCAGGGACTATGCTTGCGCTTATACATTCAATGAACGAATTATATGAATATGATAAACTAGAATACTATAAGTTGAAAAGTATGTATAGTGATGGTATCTTGAGGGATCTACTTGATAATAATAATTACTGGGCTAAGTATTCAGGTCCTATTGATAAAGCTTCGACTAAAATAAATAATACTTTTCTAAAATTAAATAAACAGCGTGATGGTGTTCATAGTTATGGAAGAATGGTAGATCTGTTAATAGCAGAATATAGACAAAATAATAATTGAAAAATATAATGGCTGTAGAATGATACAATTATTCTACAGCCTATTTGATACATAACCTCTATTACTTTAATGACAAGATATAATACTGAGATTAATAGAAAACGATATGCTAGTTATTATTTTCTATATCACACCCTTTAACGGTATAAGCTTTCCCGTGAGAACAAAATATTGATGAAGAAGTATAATCTTTATCAGCACTTTTGTTATACCCGATTCTTTTTATTACTTCATCCGTATTATGACAAGTATTATAGCCATCAAAAACAAAGGAAATACTACCTTTTCCAGATGAGAAAGAAGCAAGTTGTGAAGGATAATCCATTGCTGTTGATACTGGTACTTTTCCTATAAGAATTATGTGTTCACCTTTATTAATTGGGTTCTCTACTGTACCATGCATTTTGTTGATATCTGTTATTACTCTACCGGATAAATGTTTTTCAACCTTAATTTTAAAATGGTAATAGGGTTCTAATAATATGTTATCAGTTTTTTCTATCCCCTGTCTTACAGCACGAAAAGTCGCTTGACGGAAATCCCCTCCACTAGTATGTTTGACATGTGATTTTCCTGTAGTAAGAGTAAGATGTATATCTGTTAAAGGAGAACCAGTAAGAATTCCTTTTTTACAGGCATCAGGTATATTTTTTTCACTTAGTCTCTGCCATCTTTTATGTAATATATCTACACTGCATATTGAATCGTAAGATATTCCAGAACCTCTATTAACGGGTTTGATATCATATTCTACTTCTGCATAATGTTTAAGTGGCTCGAAATGTCCGAAACCATGAGTTTTACTAGATATAGTTTCTTTGTATAATATTTCAGGAGTACCGAATTCAATTGTTTTACCGAATCGTTCCATTACTACATGAATTAGAACTTCAAGCTGGATAGTTCCCATAACTTTTATGTGGATTTCTTTTAATTCTTCTATCCATACAACATCTAGCGACGGATTTTCTTCTGTTAATATCTCAAATATTTTAAGGATATCTTTTGGATTCTCTTCAATAGAATATATGACTTTTGATTTTAAAGTTGGTATTAACATATAACTATTAAAATCGTTCATATCACCTATTCCTTCACCTACATAAGATAAGTTAAGACCTGTTACAGCAATAAGCTGTCCGGGATATGCAATATCACTATTATTGTATTTGGTTCCATTGTATATTCTGATTTCATTTATCTTTTCGATTATTTCTTTGCCAGATAATTTATGGGTAATAGTGTTCTTGACTTCTAGGGTTCCAGTATATAATTTTATGAAAGTAAGTTTATTACCGTCATCATCGTATTTGATTTTATAAACTGTTCCAGCTAAAGGAAGTTCATTGTTACTTTCATATTTCGGTTCTACCAATAGATCTATAGTTCTTAAAAGCTCATCAATTCCAATACCTTTTAAAGCAATTCCTGATAAACATGGATATATGGTGTTATTGTTAAACAAATCTCTAATAGTATCAATTAATTCAGGAGTTCGGATTTCTATACCATCCAAATATTTATTTAGTATTGTATCATCATAATCAGCTACGAATTCTATCGTTTCAGTTGAAATATCATCTAGAATATAAGATATATTGTTATCGTTAGTAGGCTTTGATAGAATCATTATATTCTTAGTAAAATTATTACTGATTTCTTCTATGACATTTTGAAAATTTGCACCTATTCTATCTAATTTATTGATGAAGAATATTGTAGGTATATTATATTTTCTTAAAAGCTGCCAGACAGTTTCGGTATGTCCCTCTATTCCTTCAACAGCGGATATGATTATTATTGCATAGTCCAGTATTCTAATGGCTCTTTCCATTTCAGTTGAAAAATCAACATGACCTGGTGTATCTACCAACTGATATGTACTATCCTTATATGTGGCTATAGCTTGGTCAGAAAATATTGTGATTCCTCTTTGCTTCTCTATATTATGATAATCAAGGACTGTATTTTTATTATCAACTCTACCAGCTTTTTTAATGGAATTCGTATGAAATAAGATTTGTTCAAGTATTGTTGTTTTACCTGCATCCACATGAGCTACCATTCCAATTGTTTTATACATTAATGTACGTCCTTTCTTAATTTGATTCATCAAGTTATAATTCTTAGCCAACATTATACCATATTTTCTATACAAAATACCATGTTAATATACTATCAAATAAGGTAAACTTTTAATAAATAGTAATGTAAGGAGAATGATTATGGGAATAGAATGTATAGAAAGTAAAAGACTCTTCCATATTCAAGGAAGAAATGTAAGTTATATTTTTAAAGCTGATAAACACGATAATCTGATTCAATTATATTATGGGAAGAAGATAAGAAAAATAAATGATAGTATAATTAATACAACTAAAGCTATATGTTGGGGCATTATACCTGAAAAAGATGATATTGAATATGCGCTTGATTCTGCTTTACTGGAATATCCAACATTTGGTCATGTGGATTTTAGAAGTGGAGCAATGAATGTCGAACAAGAAAATGGTTCACGAATATTAGATTTGAAATATGATTCATATAGAATTATAAAAGGTAAGAAATCATTGAAGGGACTTCCTGCAACATATGCAGATGATAAGGAAGCAGAAACTATAGAGGTGACATTGGTTGATAAATTGATTGATCTACATGTAGTTTTAAGTTATACAGTTTTTAACAATAGGAATGTAATAACTAAATCAGTTCAGATCATTAATAAAGGAAATGAAATATTGAAAGTTCTTAATGCACAAAGTTGTTGTATGGATTTTAGAGATTCTAATTATGATATGTTGCATCTGTCAGGAGCTTGGGCAAGGGAACGACATATTGTAAAAACACCTCTGGTTCAAGGAAATAGGTCCATAGGTAGTGTAAGAGGAACCAGTAGTCATGTACATAATCCCTTTCTAGCATTGATGTCAAAAGATGCAACAGAGGAAAATGGAGAGGTATTTGGATTTAATTTCGTATATAGCGGTAATTTTTTGGGAGAAGTTTCTGTTAGTGAAACAGGTAGACCTAGGGTTCTGATGGGGATTAATCCGTTGAATTTTTCTTGGCAATTAAAACCAGAAGAAATGTTTCAGACTCCTGAAGTAGTAATGGTATATTCCAGTAACGGATTAGGAGAGATGTCAAGAGAATATCATAGTCTCTATAGAGAAAATCTTATGAGAGGACAATGGAAGAATAAGCAAAGACCGATTTTAATTAATAACTGGGAAGCAACTTATTTTGATTTTACAAGAGAAAGTCTAGAAAAAATAGTTAAAAAAGCTAGTGATATTGGTCTTGAATTGTTTGTACTAGATGATGGATGGTTTGGCAAAAGAAACGATGATACTTGTTCGTTAGGGGATTGGAAAGTTAACACAGATAAAATTGAAGGTGGTCTGGAAAAGCTAGCAAATAATGTTAATGACATGAATATGTCTTTCGGATTATGGTTTGAACCTGAAATGATATCTCCTGATAGTGATTTATATAGAAATCATAGTGATTGGTGTTTACATGTGAGAAATAGAGAAAGAGTCATGACAAGATTTCAATTAGTTCTGGATTTATCGCGAAAGGAAGTATGTGATTATATAATAGGTTCTGTATCAGAAGTGCTTTCCAATGCTCCTATAAGTTATGTTAAATGGGATATGAATAGATATCTTACGGATGTAATGTCTGTGGAATTACCTAGTGATAGACAAATGGAAACTGCTCATAGATATATGTTAGGACTTTACTATGTTATGGAAGAAATTGTGACAAGACATAAAGATGTTCTATTTGAAGGTTGCTCTGGAGGTGGCGGAAGGTTTGATCCAGGAATTTTATATTATATGCCTCAGATATGGACCAGTGATGATTCAGATGCTATTGAGAGATTGAAAATTCAATATTCAACCAGCATAGTATATCCTCCTATTTCTATGGGAAGTCACGTATCTGTTACTCCTAATCATCAAGTAGGAAGAGTAACACCACTTAATACAAGAGGAAATATAGCTATGTCAGGTAATTTCGGATATGAACTTGATATTAGTCAATATAGTGAAGAGCAGATTAATATGGTTAAAGAACAAATTGATTTTTATAAAGAAAATAGGCAGATCATTCAATTTGGAGATTTCTACAGGCTAATGGATCCATATGAAAAAAATAATGGAGCATGGATGTTTGTTTCTGAGGATAAAACAGAAGCGGTATTGTTCTATACTACAATATTAGCAGTGCCAAATCCACTAGACCAACAAATAAGATGTAAAGGGCTTGATGAGGAGTATAATTATGAGATTGATGGAATAGAGGGTGTGTTTGGTGGAGATGAACTGATGAATCTAGGGTTGACTATACCTGAATTAAAGGATTTTGAGAGTGTAAGATATAAAATTAGACAAGTCAATAATTAAGAATTAATATAAATATATTAGAGGGGCTGTTTTTTGCATATTATAGGTGATATGTATTATAAACAGCCCTTTTATTAACCTTAATTAGTTAACGGTAATTCTAAAAAAAACATATTCTGTTTTGTTTTCCCATTCTATAGTAGCAAAAAAATTGTGAACACCTATTTCATTTGGTACTTTTAGCTGGTAAGAGTCATCAATGGTATATTCTTTAGTATCATTATCATCAGTAAAGTATTGCAAAGATAATTTTTTAGGGGTTTTTTCACTGAACTGGAATTCAACATATTCTGGTACAAAATCCTCTTTGAAAATGAATCCTTTCAAATCATCAAGTTTTTTAAGCACTTTTTTATTATCTGATTCTTCATAGCTACAAATTCCATATTCACAACCTATAGGTGCATCATCAACTGTCATTATATTAAAATCTATTTGATGTGAATTATTATTGGAAGATGAATTAATAGTTATATCGTTTTTTGTTTTATTTATTGAATTATTATGTATTCCGATTGAAATTATAACTATGATTACTATACCAATTGTAAATATCCAGAAAGGTGATTTCTTAACATTAAAAATATTTTTAATCATAGTACGATTTAACATTTTTTACCTCCTTGAAATTATAGTATTAATTATAATTTAAGTGTAACAGAGAAAATATTTTTTGCCAAGGTACAATTGTTAGGTGATTTAATGCTGTTTTTTGCAAGCTACTGTGGCAGGTTCAGATGCACGTATGAGTGGATGTATTTTACCTGTTATTATAAATTCAGGAAGTGGTAATCAAGGTATTACGGTGTCAATACCTGTAATTGAATATGCTAAATATTTAAAAGTGGATGAAGAGCATTTAATAAGGGGATTAATATTTAGTAACCTAATTGCGATACATCAAAAACAAAAATAGGGAGAGTGTCAGCATATTGTGGGGTTGTAAGTGCCGCTTGTGGTAGTGGAGCAACTTATTAAAATGAAATAGTAAAAATTATTAGTTTTTAGTATGTACAGTAAGTGTTTCAGAGCTAAGAAACATAATCATAATACAAAGTATTAAATAATAAGGAAATAAAGTTAAACTTATTTTTCTTGCTAATAATCCAAATAATGGAGGAATGAAAGCTCCACCTATATAAGCAAAGGCCATTTGATAACCAATAATGACTTGTGAATTATTTTTACCAAATCTAGTTGGTGTTTCATGAATCATGCAAGGAAAAATAGGAGCAAGACCTAATCCAATCAAAACTAATGATCCCATTAAAGCATAGTGTGGTAATGGGATCATTAGCAATATGGATCCACTCATAGCAATTATTTGACCTATACGAATCATTTGTCTATTACTTATTCTAAAAGTAACAAAACCTGATATGAACCTTCCAACGGTAATACCCCCATAATACATAGCTACCCAAGATGCAGCAGTTTCTACAGATATATTTTTAACATGTATAAGAAAACTACTTCCCCATAAACCTACTGAAAATTCAACAGCACAATAAAAGAAAAATGTTGATAATGCATATTTTACACCTCTTAACCTAAATACATTTTTTTTAATTGGTTCTTCTGTATTTATCTGTTTTTCTTCAACTATGTTACTGGCTGATAATTTTCTATGTTTTATCCATAAAGGTAAACTCATAAATAGTATAAGAGCTAGAACAAGTTGGATGATACCAATTGTACGATAGCCAAAACGCCAAGAATCTGTTAATAACATACACTGAGCCATGATGATTGGACCTACAGTAGCACCAACACCCCAAAAACAGTGAAGCCAACTCATATGGTGGGATTTGAAATGGAGTGCTACATAGTTATTGAGTGCTGTATCTACTGAACCAGCACCAAGTCCTAATGGAATTGCTAATACCAATAACCAAAGATAGGATGGGGAAAATGAAATTCCTAGCAGTGCAATTCCAGTTATTACGCAACTGATAAAAGTTACTTTACCAGTTCCAAATCGTTTTATTACATGACCATTTGCAAAGCTTGATAAAACGGTACTTCCAGTAGTTAAAATTGTAACAAGTCCTGCCGCATCTAGTGACATACCCCATTCGATTCGCATAGCTGGCCATGTTACTCCAAGTAAGCTATCAGGTAGACCTAAACTAATAAATGCTAAGTATATAATGATAAGTAATGTTATTGTAATCATAATTGTCTCCTTATAATGATAAGTTTATCGTTAAACATATAATGATTATTTTATATTAATTCCATTACTTAATATTGTCAAGTATCATTTCATTAAAATTAAAAAAAATCTATAAGTAAGTAGAGAATATATCATTTGTAGTATATAATAAGTAATGTTAATATAGATTTATTGTTAATTAGAAAGGGGTAGAATTATGGTAAAATCAAAAGCTTGGGATTGGAGTAAAAATGAAGATAACTCCTGGTTAATCCCATCAATTGAATCATGTTATTTGGCTAATTCGTGGGTATCTAAAGGGTTTGATAGAGTTCTTGATTTAGGTTGTGGATTGGGAAGACATTCCATATTCTTTGCAGAAAATGGTTTTAGAGTTAATTCAGTTGATTTGTCCGAATATGGAATCAATCATCTTAATAGTTGGGCTCAAAAAGAACAATTACATATTGAAACTCAAGTTTGTGATATGCTTGCTCTACCATTCGAAAAAGATACATTTGATTGTATAATTGCATATAATGTTATTTATCATACGGATACAGAAGGATTCATTAAGACGCTAGATGAAATAAAAAGAGTATTAAAAAGTAAAGGAGAATTATTTATAACACTTATTTCTAAGAATACTTGGTCATACCAACATGCAGATAGATATAAAAGGATTGATGACAATACCATCTTAAGAGATGAACATGAAACAGAGAAGGATGTACCACATTTCTATGTAGATATTGAAGATATAAAAAAATATTTTGTTGATTTCGATTTTATTGATGTTCCTATTGAACAAACAGAGTATAGCATGGAGAATTCTAAATATTATTCTAGACATTTTAATGTGATGGTAAGAAAAAAATAATATATCTCATGTTATATTGAAATGATATGATTTATAATATTATTATAGTATTATAAGACAGATATAAGCATTGTGTGACAGGAAAACCACTAGAAAAGTTGATATTATATATCCATGAAAGGGGTGATTAAATGGAGTGGATAAAGAGCTTAAATAGTGCTATTGATTATATTGAAGAAAACATATTCTCTGATATAAGCTGTAAAGATATTTCTGAACATATCTATTCATCAAGTTTTCATTTTCAAAGGGTGTTCAGTTTATTGACTGGAATTACAGTGGGAGAGTATATAAGAAATAGGAGACTTTCTATGGCTGGACAGGAATTAACAATGTCAAGTTCCAAGGTGATTGATATTGCTCTTAAGTATGGATATAATACACCAGAAAGTTTTTCAAAAGCATTCAGCAGATTTCATGGAATAACGCCAAAACAAGCTAAGAGTGAAGGTTCTAATCTAAAATCATTTAATCGTCTTATCATAAAAATTCAATTGGAAGGTGGAAATATTATGGATTATAAGATTGTTAAAAGAGAGGAATATAAAATTCTTGCTAAAACAAGATATTTTACATCAGAAAATAGTACAGTGGAAATACCTAAATTCTGGTCTGATTATTATTCAGAAGGATCAAATGAGATTGTATGCGGTATGCTTGGAATTTGTGAACAAGAGAAGTGCGGATGTAAAGAATATCGTTATGGTATTGGCTGTGAATGTAGTGATGATGCTGATATTCCAAATGGATTTGAAAAGTTGACGATACCAGAATATACATGGGCTGTATTTAAATGCGTAGGACCAATGCCTGACACTATTCAAAACGTATGGAAAAGAATCTATAGTGAGTGGCTCCCACAATCAGAATATGAATTAATACCAGATTACGATATAGAATTGTATACTGATGGAGACAACAAAAGCAAAGACTATGTCAGTGAGATATGGATACCTGTTAAAAAGAAATAGTATATAAAGTTCACTTAGGTGAACTTTTTTTAATGTATTCATAATTTTTTTGTTATATTGGACAGTTTATCTTTCATATTATTATTATGATGCAAGAAGTTTGTATTTTTATAAGTACATACTTGTAAGGAGTAGTAGTATGAAATATATGTACATAAAAATTGTGTTAACTATTATTTTGATTATTTGTGTAGCTAATCTAATATGCTTAAAAAGGACTAATGAAAATTTGTTGGAGGTGTTTTTTAGTCAAAATAATAATCCTTATTACATTCTTGTAGATCTTGATACTTATATTATGTATGTGTTCAAGGATAATGAAATGTATAAAGAATATCCTGTATCAGGAGGGAAATATAGTACACCGTCGCCACTGGGTACTTGGAATATTGTAAGTAAGGCTAATTGGGGAGAAGGATTTGGTGGTACTTGGATGGGATTTAATGTACCATGGGGAAAATATGGTATACACGGTACAGATGAACCATGGAGCATAGGAAGTGGACTGTCTAAAGGCTGCATTAGAATGTATAACGACGATGCAAAGGACCTTAAGAAGTATATTCCCTATGGAACAAAAGTTACTATAATAAAAGGCCCATATGGTCCATTTGGGGATGGTCTTAGGACATTGACTCCAGGTGATACTGGATCAGATGTATTCGCTGTACAAGAAAGATTAAAAGAGCTTGGTTATTATAAAGGCTATTGTGATGGAAAATATGGTGATGGATTGAAATCCGCAATATTCAAATATGAAAATGATAAAGGGTTGCCGAGAAGTTATTATATAACTGAGACACTATATGAAAGTCTGGGATTCATTCCATTCGAATAAATGTAAAATACTAGATTTATAGAGACTAACATGTGAACTGGATAAGAGAGTAAGTCTGTTTTCTGTTTGATGAACAGAAGATAGGCTTGTTTTTTTGTTGTTTTTTGGAGAGGATTTTTAAATTATGTATCTTGATATATATTTATAATGATGATAATATTGTATAGCTACAATTTATTTGACTGAATTTATTATTGTGACAACTAAGACGTGACATTATATTTTGTAAGGAGGAATTTAAGTAAGATAGATAGTTATGTTAATAAATTGTAGACAACGATAATAATGGTTCAAAGTGACTTCATGATGCAATAATTATTTTGATGATCTTAAGAAATAAGGAGAAACAAATGAATACTAATAAAGTAGAAGATATAATTCTGGAAAGTTATAATAAATATAAAAGAAAACCTTTAAAGATTTTATTGGCAATATATAGAGGAAATTATCATAAATTTCTATTATCTGCATTCTTTTATCTCATAAAACATAGTCCAGTTTGGCTGATGCCAATAGTCATCGCAAACATAGTGAACGCGGTTATGTATGATGAAAAGAACCCTTGGAACATTATCGGGTTGAATGTAGGTGTTTTAGTATTTTTAGTAGTATTGAATGTACCAATGAATTATCTACACATCCGTTTTAGTAGTGGTGCTATCAGAACAGTAGAAGCAGGGTTGAGAAGTTCATTAATTAGAAAGCTTCAACAACTTTCAATGAATTTTCATAAAGATTTTCAATCAGGTCGTATTCAATCAAAAGTAATTCGTGATGTTGAAGCTGTTCAAAATCTGTCATCACAATTGTTTATTGGACTTTTGAATATTGCCATTAATATTACAGTTGCTTTGTCTATTACAGCTGCAAACAATAGATTTATTTTTATATTTTTCCTATTGACAATTCCTGTTGCTTCTATAGCTATTGTGTTTTTTCGTGCTCGTATTAAGCGCCAAAACCATAAATTCCGTAAGAAGATAGAAAGCACTTCGGCAAGAGTAATAGATATGGAGCAGATGATATCACTTACAAGAGCTCATGCTTTAGAGGATATAGAAGTAAGAAGAATGGATGACCTTATTCAAAATACATCCAAAGAAGGATACCGTTTAGATATAATTCAGGCCAATTTCGGTTCTGTCAGTTGGGCTGTTTTTCAGCTATTTCAGTTAGGATGTTTAGGATTTACCGCATGGCTTGTGTTAGATAAGCAGATTCAGGCAGGAGATATAGTGCTGTATCAAAGCTATTTTACCAATATAGTAGCCCAAGTATCCGCTTTAATAATGTTGATACCTACTATTGCTAAGGGTATGGAATCTATTTCTAGTATAGGAGAAGTACTAAATGATTATGATGTAGAAGATAATGATGGTAAATTAATATTAGAAGGTATTGAAGGACGATATGAATTTAAAAATGTCAAGTTTGCATATCCAGATACTAAGGGAGACTATGTGATAGAAGATTTAAGCATTAAAGTTAAGCCCGGAGAGACAGTGGCTTTTGTAGGTGGTTCAGGTGCTGGTAAATCAACAACCATTAATCTGCTTATCGGTTTTAATTTCCCAAGTGCAGGAGAATTGACTATAGATGGCAACAATATTAAGGATATTAATCTAAGGACATATAGGAAACATATTGCAATGGTTCCCCAGAATACCATTTTGTTTTCAGGTTCCATCCTAGAGAATATTACATACGGTTTGCCTTCTGTTACTAAAGAACAGCTGAATGAAGCTATAGAAGCTGCGAATCTTACTGAATTAATAAACAATTTACCTGAGGGATTAGATACAAGGGTAGGTGAACAGGGTAATAAATTATCAGGTGGTCAGCGACAACGTATAGCTATTGCTAGAGCTATTATAAGAGATCCGAAAGTTATCATATTTGATGAAGCAACATCAGCACTTGATAGTGTTTCTGAATCGTTAATACTAGATTCTATGAATAATTTAACAAATGGAAGGACAACCTTTATTGTTGCTCACCGTCTATCAACTATTCGCCAAGCAGATAAAATTTGTGTTCTTAACAATGGTATTTGCACAGAGTATGGGACTTATGATGAGCTAATGGCATTAAAGGGTGAATTTTACAAAATGAAAAAATTACAATCATAGAAAAATATAAAGCTTTAATATAAAACAAGAAATAATACTAAGCATAGGAATATTAAAAAAATATTCTTGAAAAATTGTATCTGATAAATATTTGGGTAATTATTATTGAATATGAACTATACAAGTGTTAAACTAATATAAACTATAAAACTAAATGGAGGTAACTATGATTACAGCTTATTTGGTAGGAATTTCTACTTACCAAGAAAATGAAGATATTGAATTTAGATATTGTATATATGATGATAAAGAGCTTATATGTAAAGAATCAATTTGGCGAGAGTACAAAAAACCAGCAGTTGTTACTCACTATGGGATATTGTCATTATTAAAAAAACTAAATAAATTTAGTGATAAAGATATAGAAATAAGAATTAATGATGGAGCTGTATACGAGCAAGTAAATGGTACTTCATCAACTAAGAATAAAGAAGTATTGAAAATGGCTAAAAAGGTAAAAGAAAGATTAGCCCATTATCCTAATGTTACAATAAAAAATGTTGGGACCAATAGTGAAGAATTAAAAGAATGGGACAGAATATTAAAGGCATAAAAGATTATATGAAAGCCTAGATTATCAATCTTGGCTTTTTTCTATAATTCTAAACACTAACATGAAGGGAATGTAATAATTATGAAATCAATAAAAATTGCTAATGAAATAACTGCATCAGAAATATCATTAGGATGTATGAGAATGAATATTTTATCAAAAGAACAGGCGAAGTTACATGTAAATACTGCATTAGAAGAAGGAATCAACTTCTTTGATAATGCCGACGTTTATGCAGACGGTAAATCAGAAGAGATATTTGCAGACGCCATAGGTATGAATTCAAGCATAAGAGAAAAGATTATAATTCAAACAAAATGTGGTATAAGAAATGGATACTATGATTTTTCTTATGATCATATAATGAAATCAGTAGAAGGAAGCCTTAAGAGATTAAAAACAGATTATATAGATGTATTATTACTTCATAGACCAGATGCACTTATGGAACCAGAAGTTGTGGCAGAAGCTTTTTCCAAATTACATGATAGTGGTAAAGTGAAATATTTTGGTGTAAGCAATCATAATCCTATGCAGATTGAATTATTGAACAGATATCTGAAAAACAAAATAATAATAAACCAATTACAGCTTAGTATAACTAATACAGGAATGATAGATTCAGGATTGAATGTAAATATGGAGATTGACCCATCAATCAACAGAGATGATAGTGTGCTTGATTATTGTCGTTTGAATGATATTACCATTCAAGCTTGGTCACCTTTCCAATATGGATTCTGTAAAGGAGTATTCTTAGATAACGATAAATTCCCAGAGTTGAATAAAAAAATAGATGAAATAGCAGAAAAGAAAAATGTAACGAATTCAGCTATAGCGACAGCATGGATTCTAAGACATCCAGCTAGAATTCAACCTATAGTAGGTACAACCAATTCTAATAGACTGAAAGATATATGTAAAGCTTCTGATGTTGATCTTACAAGGCAGGAATGGTATGAGATATATAGAGCAGCAGGAAATAAAATACCTTAATATCTACTTAAGATAATTGTATAATTACCTTGCACAGATTTCTATAGCGCAATTATGTCGGATTCAATCTATTATTATAATCTACATATTGTACGATATAATTAAATTTGGAGTTATCCTATTAATAATATGTTTTTTTTAGAGAATACTAAACCTGTAAAGTTTTATTGTTGATATTAATAAAAAGGATTATAGGTTACCTATATTAACCTAAATACCTAAAAGGAGCAATATCTTGAAAGGATTAGTAGACGAAGAATTATGTATAGGTTGTGGTTTATGTCCAAGCATATGTCCAGAAATATTTAAGATGGATAGCGAAACAGGAAAGGCTGTTGCCAAAGATAAAGAAATATCTGAAGATCTAATAGGAAGTGCCAAAGAAGCAGAGGAACAATGTCCTGTGGAGGCTATAGATATCAAGTAATATTTTTAAATTTACAGTATGTAGAAAGTAGGAAGATATATCAAATCAAGATTATCTTCCTTTTCAGTGTGCAATATATACCAATATTCAACAAAAAAACAAATGAACTTTACTTTATTATGATAATGTGATAACATAGCAAGGTGAAATTACTTTATAATAAAAGAAGCTATTGCTTCAAAAAATATACTATGTTAGGAGAACAACGATGAAAAAAAGATACTTATTAATTACACTAATGATTTTACTGATAAGCATTACCGCTTGTACAAGCAAGAAAACTACGGATGACACTTATACAGATGATGAAAAAACAACTTTTGCTGTAGGATTTGATCAAGATTTTCCACCTATGGGCTTTATTGGTGAAGATGGAGAGTTTACTGGATTCGACCTTAACCTTGCTAAGGAAGTTGCTGAACGTCTAGACTTAGAGCTTATATTACAGCCCATATCATGGGATGCAAAAGATATGGAACTTGAGTCAGGTAATATAGATTGTATATGGAATGGGTTCACGATTACTGGCCGTGAAGAAAATTATACTTGGACAGATGCATATATGGCTAATGATCAAGTTTTTGTTGTAAAAGAGGATTCAGAAATTGAAAAAAAAGAAGATTTAGCTGGTAAAACTGTTGTAGTACAGGCGGATTCTAGTGCTGAGGCTGCTCTTAAAGAAAATCAAGACTTAGTTGATACATTTGGTGATTATCTTACAGCTGCTGATTATAATATGGCTCTAATGGATTTACAATCAGGCGCAGTTGATGCAGTTGCTATGGACTCAATAGTTGCAAACTACCATATTGAGAAAAAAGATGGTAAATTCAGTGTCCTAGATGAAAGTTTATCTTCTGAAGGATATGGAGTTGGATTCTTACTCGGTAATACGGGGTTAAGAGATAAGGTTCAATCAACATTAGAGGAAATGGCTGAAGATGGTACTTTAGAGAAGATTTCAACTGAGTGGTTTGGAAAAGATATAACTACAATCAATAAAAAGTAAGGCATAAATAACGCTTATCAAAAAATAAGGGGGATAATCTTGGATTTATTAGTTTTATTATCAAAATTAAGTGAAGGTATGTTAAAAACCGTAGAGATATTTGTTCTGACCTTAATAATATCTTTACCTCTTGGATTAATTGTTTCTATGGGAAGAATGTCCAAGAACTTTTTACTAAGAAATTTCATAAAGTTATATATATCTATTATGCGAGGAACTCCTCTTATGCTTCAATTGATGGTAGTATATTTTGGACCGTATTATATTTTCGGTATACATATGCCTAGAAGTTATCGTTTCGTAGCAGTTATAATAGGATTTTCACTTAATTACGCTGCATATTTTGCAGAGATATACAGAGGTGGAATAGAGTCAATGGACATAGGGCAGTATGAAGCTGCTAAATTGCTTGGATATAATAGAATTCAAACATTTGTAAGAATTATTCTACCACAGGTCATCAAGCGTATTCTACCTTCTGTAACCAATGAAGTAATAACTCTTGTAAAAGACACCTCGCTGGCATATGTTATTTCCTTTTCGGAGATGTTTAAACAAGCCAAAGCTATCGCTGCTGCAAGATCGGATATGATACCTTTTGTTGCAGCAGGGATATTCTATTATATATTTAACCTTATAGTAGCTACAGTTATGGAAAAAGTAGAAAAAAAATTAGATTACTATAAATAGGAGGTCATTATCAATGAAACTGTTAGAAATGAATAATATTAAGAAAAGCTTTGATGACCTTGAGGTAATAAAAAATATATCACTAAATATAGAGCAAGGTAAAGTAGTAGCCATCATAGGTCCGTCAGGTTCAGGAAAATCAACTTTATTAAGATGTGCAACTATGCTGGAGACTATAGATTCCGGTGAAATATTCTATAATGGGGATTGTGCTGTAAGAACTGATGATGATGGAAATGTCAAATATGCTCTAAAAGACGATATGAAAAAGATATATGGATACTTTGGATTGGTATTTCAGAATTTCAATCTATTCCCTCATTTCTCAGTTATAAGAAATGTAACTGATGCACTTATCCATGTACAGAAGAAAAGCAAAAAAGATGCTTATGGAATAGGTAGGGAATTATTAAAAAAGATGGGTATAGCTGATAAAGAAAAAGCGTATCCATGTCAATTGTCCGGTGGACAGAAACAACGTGTATCTATAGCAAGAGCACTTGCTCTTAATCCAAAAGTACTGTTCTTCGATGAACCAACTTCTGCTCTTGATCCTGAACTTACGGGAGAAGTGTTGAAGGTAATTAAGGATTTAGCTAAAGAACATATGACTATGGTAATAGTCACTCATGAAATGAGTTTTGCAAAAGAAGTTGCAGACCATGTCATTTTTATGGATGGTGGTGTTATTGTCGAGCAGGGAACTCCTGAAGAAGTATTCAATAATACTAAGAACGAAAGAACAAAAGCTTTTATTCAAAGGGTAAACATTTAATAAATAACTCTGTTTAGTTTTAATCAAATATGTGCATGTTCGAAGGGGTTTATAGGGTATGCTATATGATTATTATTTACTAAACAGAGTATATTTCAATTATAAATTATAAATCTTGAATTGTAATAAAACAATATCCACAACTAATATCTAAGATTGATAAACATTAGTCTCTAACCAATCGTCACCTTCAAAGTGACTGATTTTTTCTGTAATAGCTCCTGTAGGACATGCAAAGACACAAGCAAGACATGTAACACAAGCACTTTGATTAAATAATTTGTTAGCTCCTGCGGCAACGCATGTTTTGGAACCTCTGTTGACAAAACTTAGATTATTTTGACAGGCGACTTCTTTACAAGCTCTTACACATCTTCCACATGATACACACTTGTTCGGATCATAAACCAATACTGGACTTGAAGTATCTACAGGTAATTTTTCTTTGTTTTGTTGGAATCTGGTTTCTTTAATATCATAATCACGTACCAAACTCTGTAATTCACAATTACCAGCTATACATGGATTACCTTTTGAACATGTCAAGCAATTATGTTCATGAGATGCTAATGCAAGTTCAAGTAATATTTTCCTTGCATGTTCAAGTTCATCATCTTGAGTAATTATCTCCATGTTTTCTCTAACAGGAGTAGCACAAGAAGGAACAAGTTCTTTTTCACCTTTTACTTTACACAAGCACAAGCGACAATTAGCGTCTGGTGTCAGATCAGCTTCATAACATAGATGAGGAACTTTAATTGAGTTAGCTTCACAAGCTTGCATTATAGTCATACCTATTCTTGCAGTACATTTTTTATTATTTATAGTTAAGGAAATGTTTTCATCTGTATTATCTTCAGCAGCTTCTTTTCTATCAAAAAATGTTGGATACAGATGTAATTTTTCAGCTAATTCAGGGAAAGAATATCCTTGATTGTTTTGTTCTAATCCTGTCCACTCGAATGGTGCAGTTAATATTGGACCTCTATCCATAGTGAAATTACCTACGCCAATAGTTTTGACAACCTTAATGACTTTTTTATCATTAAATACTGATTCTGCTGTTTCGAATCCATCTTCACATGTTAAGCAAATGATTGCTGTAGCTTCTTGAAACATATTCTTTTTATCTATTGATTTCTTATGTTGTTCAGCTAAAGAATACATACATGCTATACTTATCAATTCTTTACCAATAATATTATAACCATCTGCTCTAAGCATATTTTCTAACAAAACCATATTGTCATATCCGCCGATACCACAGAATTTTATACATGTATTACAACTCCATAATACAATCTTGTCATCTTTATTTAATTTATTTTTTAAGTCTTCATAACTTATATCTCTTAATGAAATTATCATATTATTTCACCTCCGTAATTTTATAATGTTTTTAATTCTACTTTTACTGGTATCTGTTCTTTTGACATACGATTCTTTCCGTCTGAACCCAAAGGATATTCAGCTCCTAGTTTACTTTCATGTTTTTTATAAGGCATAGCTATTTTTAAAACACCCTTATTGGTATCAGCTATTATTAATCCGATATTATCAACTGTTTCTACGATTTTATAGTCTGGGAAATTTCTCTTTATATTTGAAGTTCCAGCTGTACATGCCAGTGAAACGATAGTATTGACTTCTGGTTTCAATTTCACGGTAAATAAGTAAGGTTCCATACATGTTATTGGCAACATGAAACCATCCTTAACGTTATAACCGTCATGCTTTAATTTCATCGCTAGTTCTTTCATCTTATCAGGACCACCTGCACCAGAAACCCTAATACATGTATTACATCCTATTATTGTTATAATGTCATTTTTTTTATCTAAATTACTAGTTATCTTTTCATATTCTAATGAATTACTAAATATCACAATACCACTCCTTTCAAAATTTATTTATCATTCTTTAACTGCTTCTTCATACTCGTTTTTAAAATATTTCAATGTACTTAGTATAGGATTCGGAGCTGTCTTACCTAAACCGCATAGGGCTGTTTTTTTAACTACTTGTGCTAGATCTTCTAATTTGGCAACATCTTCTTTATTACCTTTACCGTCACATATTTTGTTTAGAATATTAAGCATCTGACGTGTGCCCTCTCTGCCAGGTAAACATTTTCCACAAGATTCATCTGCACAGAAATTCATGAAGAAACGAGCGATATCTACAGCAGATTTCTTATCATTTATCGCAATCATACCGCCTGAACCCATAATTACACCTAGTTCTTGTAATGGTTCATAATCTAATTGTGTATCAAAATAGTTGGCTGGTAGACATCCTCCCGATGGGCCACCTAATTGTACTGCTTTTATTGTGCTTCCTTGTTGAGTACCGTCTGCAATGTCATCAAGCACTGTTTTTATTGAGGTTCCAATTGGTATTTCAACACAACCTACATTGTTGATATCTCCTGTTATTGAAAAAACTTTTGTTCCTTTACTTTTTTCACTACCTATTTGTCTGAACCAGTCACTTCCATTTAAAATGATAGGCGAAATATTAGCTAAAGTCTCTACATTATTAATAACGGTTGGTTTAGAGAATACACCTTTTTGGGCTGGATAAGGTATTTTTAATCGTGGATTTCCTCTTTTTCCTTCAATAGAGTGTATCAATGCAGTTTCTTCACCACATACGAAAGCTCCAGCACCTTCATATACTTCTATATCTAAATCGAAATTGCTATCAAATATATTTTTACCTAATATGCCATAAGCTCTTGCTTGTGATAATGCTTTGTTTAATATTTCTACAGCAAGAGGATATTCGGCACGGCAATATATAAATCCCTTTGTAGCACCTACTGCTTTTGCAGCTATTATCATACCTTCTATGATTGAATGAGGGTCACTTTCCAAGACACTTCTATCCATAAATGCACCTGGGTCACCTTCGTCAGCATTACATATTATGTATTTTTCTTTACTATCTGCTTTGGAAGCAAATTTCCATTTTAATCCTGTAGGGAAGCCAGCTCCACCTCTACCTCTTAGACCAGAATCAAGAACTTCCTCGATTATTTTTTGACTATCAAGTTCTGTAACTGCTTTATATGCTGCCATATATCCATCTCTTGATATATAGTCAGTGATTTTATAAGGATCTATTGCTCCTCTGTTTCTCATGACGATTCTTTTTTGTTTGCGGAAGAAAGGTATTTCTTCTATGCCCTTGATAGATGAATCTACTATTTTTTGAGATTCTATATGACCATTATTGTCAACTCTTTCTTCGAGTTCTACTTCTTTACCTCTAGCTAGAGCATATTTTGCTATTACATTTCCTTTTTTTATATGTGAATCATATATTTCATTAAGTTTTTCTACATTAACATATTCATATATGATAGGTTCTTCACCAAATCTTTCAACCGTAATTAATGGTTCTTTGGAACATATACCAATACATCCTGTTGTTTTAATTTCTATATTCTTAATATGTTCGTCTTTTAATTTGTTCTTCAAGCTGTTTAAAACATCTTTTGCGCCTGAAGCTATTCCACAAGTTCCCATATGAACAGTGATTCTTGCAGTTTTTTTGACGGAATCTAATTTAGTCATTTCTAGTGTCTTGTTTTTTATTGATTCTAAATCTGATATTTTGTTAACTATCAACTTTATTCCCCCTTTATTTATATTGTCCTAATATTTGTTCAATGTCTTCCACTTTTACTTTGCCATAAACTTCACCATCTACAACTATGACAGGTGCTAATCCACAAGTTCCAAAACATCTAGCTTCTTCATAAGTGAAACGACCATCAGTAGTAGATTGTCCAGCTTCTACATTATATAGAGTTTTAATTCTATCAGCTATCTCTTTTCCACCTTTTACATAACAAGCTGTTCCTAGGCATACTTGTACTCTATGTCTTGCTCTAGGTTCCATCGTAAAATAAGAGTAGAAAGATACAACACCATAAATCTCAGCTTCTGGAATACCTGTCTTTTTAGATATTTTCTCTTGAACACATACTGGTATGTAACCTAGATAATTTTGAATTTTTTCCAGCATAGGAATTAATCTATGTTGATCATTACCAGTATCTTTAATTATTTTATCAATTTCATACCATTGATTCTCCGATAATACTATACTTGAACTATTATTCATATCTCTAAACTCCTTTTAATTAATACTTTAACCTACAAAAAGATTGTTAAAAAATTAACAATATGTTAACTGTATTCACCTCATTTCACTAAAAAAGTATATATATTTGTCATTAATTGTCATTATATCCCTACTTATGTATTATGTCAAATTTGTATGTAAAAATCTAGTTTATTTTAATTAACTAAAGTATTTTATAATAAATTATAACTAAAAAATATTATATATTTAGTTAATATTTATAAAATTTAGCTCAAATATTTGTGTATGCATAAGTTTCAAATTTTTTAAGTAATTTAAATATCATTTTTTTGAATTACCTATTATGATATATTAATTAATGATGTCACTAATCTTTTTATTCAAAGCTTGGTGACATTTTCAATTGACAAAGATTAATTAATCAAGTATATTATAATTGTGCTTGTAATTACAAGTAACTACAAGTGAAACAATAATATAATATGGGGTGATTATATATGAAAATGTTGGCTTTCGACTTTGGAGCAAGTAGCGGAAGAGGTATTATAGGAGAGTTAAAAGATAATAAAATCATTTTGAAGGAAGTACATAGATTTGACAATGAACCTGTGAAACTCAAGAATCATTTACAATGGGATTTTTTGAGATTGGTACATGAAATCAAGAAATGCCTTTTGATTTGCAAAAACAATAAAGAAGATATAAAAAGTATAGGTATAGACACATGGGGCGTTGATTATGGTTTGATAGATGAAAAAGGTGAACTTATCAATAATCCTTTCCATTATAGAGATAACAGAACAGATGATATGATTGAAAAATGTTTCGAATACATTAGTAAAGATGAACTGCTATACGTAAGCGGTATTGATTGTAATCAGTATAATACAATATATCAATTATTAGCTGAGAAAGAAGATGCATACCGACTTGAGAATGCTGTATCAATGCTTCTCATGCCTGATTTATTCAATTATATATTGACTGGAGTCAAAAAAGCTGAATACACCATCGCAACAACTACACAGTTGTATGATTACCGTAATGGGGATTGGAATTATGACTTGATAGAGAAGATTGGTCTGGCAAAAAATATATTTCCTGAAATAATCCAACCAGGTAAGGAAATAGGAGAATTAACGGACAGTATTAAAAAAGAACTGGATATAAATGATTGTAAAGTAGTAAGTGTAGGAAGTCATGATACTTCTTCTGCGATTGCCGCAATTCCTGCACTTGATGACGATTTCATTTTTATTGCTACAGGTACTTGGGTAATGGTTGGTGTTGAAAATGATGACATACTTGTTAATGAAACAACCAAGAAGTACGGTCTTAGCAATGAAGGTGGAATAGGTGGAAAAGTCAATCTACTCAAGAATATAATGGGACTATGGCTGATTCAAGAATCCAAGAGACAGTGGAATAAAGACGGTATCAATATAGGTTTTGGTGAAATGGTTGAAGAAGGATTGAAAGCAGAAACATCATCAATCATTAATCCTGATGACAAATTATTCTATTCTCCTTCGGATATGCCTAATAAAATTAAAAAATACTGTGAAGAAACAGGACAAAAAGTATCAGAAACCATTGGCGAGATAGTTCGTGTAATTGAGGAAAGTCTTGCTTTGACAATAAAATATACTATAGAGGGTATTGAAAAAGCAACTCATAAAAGATATAATACAATACATATGTTTGGAGGAGGAATCCAAGACAGATTATTATGTCAGTTAGTAGCTGATGCAACTGAAAAAGAAGTGATAACAGGACCGAAAGAAGCTACGTCCATGGGTAATATATTACTTCAAGGAATTGGATTAGGAGAAATAGAAGATATTAAGCAAGGTAGACAAATTGTGAGAAATTCCATTGAAATCTCTAGATTTGTACCAGAAAATGCTGATGATCTAAGAACAAAATATAATAAATATATAGAATTAATAAAATAAGGTGAAAATATGGATGTTCAACCCAAGTATAAAACTCTGAAGAATTATGTATTGAAACATATTCAGGATGGAACATATAAAACAAAAGAAACTATTCCCAGTGAAAACGAGCTGTGTAAACTATTTGATACTAGTAGAGTTACAGTTAGAAAAGCTATAGATGAACTAGTACATGAAAATTATTTATACAGAGTTCAAGGGGTAGGTACATTCGTTCAAGATTTTTCTTATCATAAACAAGATACAACTAATAGAGTAGATTTGATTTTTCATGATAACAACTTTTTGTTTTCGGAATTCAATTCTAATATCATATTAGGTGTAGAAAAAGTATTAAGCCAAGCTGGTTTGAATATAGCTACGTACTACTCCATGAATAATGCTGATAGTCAATATGATAAAATAAATAACGCAATCAATGAAGGTGCAAAAGCAATTATTCTATGTGGGTGTCTTGAAGAAGAAAAAAATACTAAATTAAAAGAATTCGTCAACTGCCCTATTCCTATAGTGTGTATTGACAGGTATTTTGAAACTTTGCCTTTTGATGCTGTCATCGGTGAAGATTTTGATGCAGGATATGAAGCCGGAAAAACGTTTATTGAACATGGATGCAATAATATAGGTTACTATTATCCCTACTCTATTGAATCATCTGTGACAAAAGGTAGATTGAATGGACTTCTTCAATCAATGAAAGATAATGATATTGTCATAAATGAGAATCTGGTAATAAGTCATACTAATACCAAAAAAGAAAATGTCTATGATTATAATGCAATAAGCAACAATATACACAATTATCTACTTAATAATAAAGATTTACAGGGAATATTGGTTTTTAACGATATAACAGCTTTGTTATTCTATAAAGAAGCTGCAAGATTAGGTATAAGAATTCCAGAAGATATTGAGTTGATAAGCTTCGGTAATTTTTATATCGATTCCATTTTTGAAGTGGGATTAACATCTTTTAATCAGCATGTAGACAAAATGGGAGAAGAAGCTGCTAAGATTATTATAAATAGATTAATAAATAAAGATGACAGAAGAAAAATAGTAAAGATCAAATACGAATTAGTAAGAAGAAAATCATGTTGATCTTTATAGATTAAAACATAGGCTAATAACCTGTAAAGGTATAGCTCTTCTTCTAATAAAAAAAGGTAAGTCATAAGAGACTTGACCTTTTTTGCATTTTATAAGTAATATACATAAAAAATCTAAACAGCTTTTTTCTTAGTTTTTTTCTTAGCTTTCTTTTTTTTAGGCAAACTAACAATTTCATCTAATTGGTTAATAGTGTCTACAACACTTTGCAATTCATTAGTAGTAAAAGAATCTTTAAACCGTTCTAAGAAAATATCATAATCATTTTTAAAACTTTCAAGCTTTTTTTTAGTATTTTCAAGTTCATGTTTAAGGTGTTCAAGTTGAATAAGAGCATCTTTTTCAATTTCAAATGCGGTAATTTCAGCTTCTTCTATAATTTTTTTAGCAGTAATATGAGATTCTACCAAAGCTTGTGAAATATATTGCTCTTCTAATTTATAATTATCAATAGTTTCTTCTAGTTGAACAAGGTAGTCATCAACTTCTTCTGGTGAATATCCTTTTTTTATAATAGAGAATGTATTTGACATAATGAACCCCCACTAAAATTTGTATTTTTCTTAAAATAAAGTTTAATCTGATATAATTTTAGCATTAATTGGTAAATAAAGCAATAGATTATAAATACTATGTTGGTTATCAATAATTTTTTTATAAATATATTTACTTTTTTTGTAATTGCTAGACATAATTGGAAATTCTAATGTACATTATTAAGTATTGATGATATAAAAAATATAATGCATACAAAAGATTATTATTATTAATTAGTTATATAAATTACTTGACAATAATTATTAATAACGATACAATAGTATTAGAGATGAAATACAATCTAATAATAATAAAATTCAAATATAGCAAACATTAGGAGGAATTATAATGAATACATTACAAAAAAAAGATGACAATACAAAGCTATGGAGATGTATTATATGTGGTGAAATTTTTGAAGGGACAGAACCTCCTGAGATTTGTCCAACATGTGGAGTTGGTAGAGAAGAATTCGAATTGTATGAGGAAGAAAAGGTAGAATATACATCTGGGACTAGAGAATCTATTGTAATCATAGGAAATAATGCAGCAGGTATATCTGCTGCGGAATCTATTAGAAAAAGAAACGAAAATGTCAATATAGTTATAGTAGATAAAGATCCCAACTATGCATATTATAGACCTAGCCTTTCAGATTATATAAGTAATAGCCATGATGAAGATTATTTTTATTTGCATAATGGCAAATGGTATGATGAAAACAATATTACTTTGAAACTTGGTATTGCAGTAACTAAGATAGATAAGATCAATAAAAAAATCGTATTAGAAAAAGGAGAAAAAATCAGTTATGATAAATTGATATTAGCAACTGGTAGTCATAATTTTATTCCACCGATAGAAGGAATTAGTAAAAAGGGAGTTTTTACTATTAAAACTTTAGCTGATGCAGATAATGTTAAGGAATATGCCAGCAAGTGTAAAAAAGTAATTATAATAGGAGCAGGATTACTTGGACTTGAAGCAGGATGGGAATTGAAAAAACTAGGACTTGATGTATCAATTATCGAAATGGCACCTAGAATATTACCAAAACAATTAGACCAAGAAGGTGCAAAAGTATTTGAAAAAGGTATTGATAAAACAGGTATCAGTATCTATAAAGGGGTAACAGCAGAATCTATATTAGGTAGTGATGCCGTGACAGGTGTGAAGTTGGATAATGAAACGATGATAGAAGCAGAAATGGTAATTGTATCTAGTGGAGTAAGACCTAATATACAATTAGCGAAAGATATAGATATAGATATTGATAAGGGTATCTTGGTTAATGAGAATATGGAAACGAGTGAAAAGAATATCTATGCCTGTGGTGATGTTGCTGAATTTCATGGAATAAATTATTTGATATGGGCTCAGGCAGTTAAACAAGGAGAAGTAGCAGGAGCTAATGCAGTTGGAGATATAATGGTTTATAAAAATATAGTACCTAGTAATATATTTAATGGTATGGATATGACAGTTTTCTCTATAGGTAATCTAGGAGTTGATGAACAGTTATCATATAAATCTGTTATGTACCAAGATATTGATAAGTGTATTTATAGAAAACTCTATTTTGTTAATGATAAATTTGTTGGTGGTATATTGATTGGAGATATTTCCAAGACTTCTCACCTGATAAATGGATATAACCAAGGATATAATTATAGGAGTATGGTTGAAAAAGTCATATTATGATTAGTAGTAGATATTAAAAAATAGTAACCAAGACAGATTCGTTTTAGTTGATGAAATAACTAAATTGAGGCTGTCTTTTTTTGTATTTGCTTATGTATAAAAATCTTTTGCTTCACCAAGTAACATTTTTTCTTAATTATGGTAGAATATAGATAACAATAATACATGCTAAAGGGTAAGGAGATGTAACAATTGTTTGATAGTTTATTATGGCTGGAAGGCTCAAAAACCAGAAGCATTGATAAAAAGGTAATTAAGGATCTGAATCTTAATATCATATATAAAAAGCTTATTGAAATAAGTGAAGAAAATGAATCCATAATATATAATATTTGTATGGATGAACCTACTATCAAGTACAGACAAGACATATTAGCAGATTTTATTAATAAACCTGATTTCATAATAGACTTAGAAAATGATCTAAAGGGTTTTTATGAATTAAAGTCGAAGAACAGGAAATTAAAGGACAAGCGGTCCAATTTATATTCTTTAATTGATCTTATGATAACAGTGGAAACATCAATTCATTGTATAGAGTCTCTTAATCAAACATTATTATATTATGATCCATCAGCTCAAGGATTAATTAATCTACGGAAAAATATAGATAGAATAATTAGCGATAGTAATTATATTCAGATGAAAAAAGATTTAAAAGAAATTAGATATATTTTTAGCAAAATAAAAGGTATAGAGTTATCGATTAATATGTCTCCAGTTATGAGACCGTTTGAAGCTCAGGTGACAAAAGTTAGTGAATATAAATATAAATATCCCAAAGCTTTTAGAAAAGTTTCGACTGCTATTGAAGTTAATGAAAAGTTTTTAGGTACTCATATCAAGAACTATGCACCTGTATTTTCTATTAATAAAATTGACTGGAATCTAATGGATGAAATTGAATATGGATTAAAAGCTCATAAAAGTGTTTTAAAATCTTTTACTCAAAAATATACTAAGATAGATACGAAACCATTTGTTTCATTACTTAGGGAAATTACATTTTATAAATCCAGTTGTGATTTGTTATTACTTATGAAAAATAATGAATTACCTATTTGTAAACCTAAGCTTTTATCTCCAGATAATAGGAGTATGGTTCTAAAAGATTGTTATAATGCAGCTTTAGCTTATGAAAAATCATCAGATGATAATAATCATATTAATCAAAAAATCATATATAATGATTTTGAAATAGGTGATGAAGGCAGAATCATAATATTGACAGGAGCTAACAGAGGAGGTAAAACTACTATAACACAAGCTGTAGGTCAAATTCAGATATTTGCTCAATTAGGTTTGTTGGTCCCTGCAAGTAAAGCGGAAATAAGTCTGACGGATGGTGTTTTCACACATTTTCCTACATTAGAAAAAGAAACAGTCAATCTAGGTAAATTCGGAAAAGAATGTGATGCGTTTAGTAAATTATATAGACAAGCTACAGAAAAAAGCTTGATTCTACTTAATGAATCTTTTTCAGGGACGAGTCATTTGGAGAGCTTGAAGATAGCTGAAGAAGTATTGAAAGCAGTGAAATATAAAAGAATCAGAATGATATTTAATACTCATTTACATGAGTTGGGATTAAAGACTTCTCAGTTAAATGAAGAATTAGAAAATGATACGCTAGTAATAAGTATGGTAACTGGTTTTACCAATGGGGAAAATACTTATAAAGTATATAGAGGACAACCTCTTGGGAGTAGTCATGCAAAAGAAATAGCTGAAAAATATAATGTAACATATAGCCAGTTGAAAGACAGATTGGAGGCAAAATGTTGAATATTAGTGAAAAGTATAGTTTTAGTTTGCTGTGGTTGGATAATGACTCTGATGAATACTTCGAATTAGATGATAAGACTATTGAAGACATTAACATATCTTTATTAATGAATGATTTGAAAAAAAACATAAAAGGCAACTTAATCAAACTAATGGAAAAAATACCTGTCTCAGTTACCACTATTGAATATAGGCAAGACATATTGACTGATTTCATTAATAATAATATGCTTCTGGATACCTTAAAAAACACTTTTGATAGATGTAGTGAAATCAAAAACATGATAAAATTCGCTTTCGAAAGTGAAGCAACCCTTTATAATTTATTAAAAAGAATTGATGAAGTGGCTGACGTAATGAATTTATCTGAAAACATTTGCAGTATATTAAAAAATTCTAATATAAAATCTAAAGGTTTATTAGAACTACAAGGGTTTATAGAATCAACTATAGATAGTGATGTATATCAGAATTTCAAACAAGATATATATCATATAAAAGATATGGATGAAGGAGTTCATGGTCTGAAAGTAGGTATCAATTTTGATAATAACCTAAAACCTGTTGAAGCTATAGTTTTATCACTTGAAGATAAACCTTTTAAATACAGTAGAAAATTGAAAAAAATATCTAAGGTAGTTAGCTATGGTTTGGGAGAACTAAAAGCTATACCAAGAAAACTTTTTGCACCTGAAAGTTTAGCTATGCCAGAAGCACTTAATAATATTGAAAAAATCATCGCTCCAGCTATGAAACAATTAATTGCTTTTTGCGATCAATTCAACAGTAGTTTGCTTTCTATATATGTACCGTTAACCACAGAAATCACTTTTTATGAAATTGCACTCAAAATATATGATAAGATGATTAATAATGGATATTCCCTATGTAAACCTAAAATAGTCAATGAGGATGAAACCATGATACAAGGACTCTATAATATTAATTTAGCATATGATATGGCTGATAAGGGCAAGAATGATGAAATGGTCTATAATGATTTTAATATTGATTCAAAGGGGAATATATTTATTCTAACGGGTGCTAATAGAGGTGGAAAAACAACATTTACACAATCTATTGGACAAATATACTGGTTTGCACAACTTGGATTTTATATACCTGCTAAAGAAGCCACCATTAAATTAATTGATAAGTTGTATTTGCATTTTCCAGCAGAAGAAATAGCAACCATTAATTATGGTAGATTAGGTGAAGAATGTCAGAGATTCTCAGAAATATTCTCTGAAATGACTAATAAAAGTCTTTTGTTGATGAATGAATCATTTGATGGTACAAGCCATTTAGAAAGCTTGATAATAGCTACAGATATTTTGAAAGCACTTCAACTATTGGGGGCAACAGTTGTTTTTAATACACATCTACATGAATTAGGAGAAAAAATAAATGAATTGAATAATAATAGGGTACCTTTATTTGTTAATCTAGTAAGCGGATCTATTAATGATGTTCAATCTTTCAAGGTTAAGGAAGGTATACCTCTAGGTCAGAGTTATGCTAAAGATATTGCTATAAAGTACGGAGTAAGTTATGAACAATTAATTACAAGCTCCCCAGCTAAACCTATATAAGAATTACTTGAATATTTCTTTATTATAATATTTTCTATATCCAGAAATTATTTGGATATATAATGATTCAAATATAAGTGATAATAATTATTATTTGCTAATTTTATATTTACTTTTTACTGTTTATATGATAAAATCTTAGATGTTTCTAAAAGGGAGTAACTGTGACGAATAGTCATGAATAAAATCAACATAATGGAGAAATCCTGGTTTTATTCGCTTTAAATAGAATTTAAAGAAGTGAGACTTTTAGATTGGTATATTAGTTATATGCTAATATATCAATCTAAATCTTACTTCTTTTTTTATTTTATAGGTTTTCCTTGAAAATTTTATAAAGCTAAGTCTTAATTTAATGGAAATTCAACTTATATACTTTTTATGTTATAGGATACTTCTTATAATTATAAATTTTTGATACGAGGAGGTTAGTTCATTATTGAGATATAAGATTTATTTCATTATCTACGGATAATGAGTTTCTTATGATATATATTCATTATTATGTAAGAATAATACTAATGATATCTTAACAAATCAACTATATGGAGGGTAAATTAATGTTTGCTGATTTTATTAAAGCCTTTGGACTTATTTTTATTGCCGAGATGGGTGATAAAACACAGATATTGGCTATGGCATTTGCTACACGTTATAAAGTCAAGTCTGTCTTGATGGGTATTTTTTTTGGAGCATTATTAAATCATGGTTTGGCTGTTTTATTAGGCAGTTATTTATGTAGATTCATTCCAGTTGAAACACTTCAGATGATTGCAGGTTTTGCTTTTGTAGGATTTGCATTATGGACTTTGAAGATTGAAGAGGATGATGAGGAAGAAGAAAAGAAAAGAATGTCTTTTGGTCCAGTGTTAACAGTTGCTATGGCATTTTTTATTGGAGAATTAGGAGACAAGACCCAACTAACAGCCATTACTCTATCTGCTGAGGCAAGTTATCCCCTACTGATATTAATGGGGTCAGTATCTGCAATGATTGTTACGGGAGGATTAGGAATTTTTGTTGGTAGAAAATTAGGGAACAGGATACCAGAATTCGCAATAAAATTATTGGCAGCATCAATTTTCATGATTTTTGGTGTGACCAAGTTATTTGCTACAGTTCCAAGTGAATACCTTAATCCTGTATATGTGATAATATTCTTTTTGGTGGTAGGTATAATATCTTTCATACGAATCAAGACCATATTCAGGATAAGATCCCAAGAAAAATCCAAGTATATGAAGGTATCGAAGACATTATATGATTATTATAAAAAACTGAATGATGATATAGAACAGCTATGTCCAGGAAAGAATTATTGTGGTGAATGTAATGAGGACAGATGTATAGTAGGATATACCAGATCATTGATAAACCAAGTTGAATCCCATAGTGAGGATATATTGAAATGTGAAAATATAAAAAATGACGAAGAGCTTTTAAATAAAATCAATAATGATAGAAGAGATGATGTTATAGAGGCATTGATAACTACTATAAAAATATTGAATGTCAATGGAATAGAAGATAAAGATAGGATTAGGCTAAACGTAATAAGAAAGAATCTGGAAAAGATATTATTCCATATGAGTATTGAAGAGTTCCATAGCTTTAACAAATATATTGATGCATTAAGAGAATTAGATAATAAGATAAGTGCAAAGATAGAAAAATATATAGAAAATAACAATTGATTAATTATTATAACCCTGTCATAACGAATATGACAGGGTTATCAAGTGTTGTGTTATTATGATTCTTGATAATTAGTAATAGTGGTGTTGCAAGTATTTAACGCATTATCTACTGCATTAAGAGTATCTTGTATTCTCTTCTTGTTTTCTGGTTTTTCAACTGTGCTTATAGCTTGATTTAAGCAACTTTTTGCACTTTGAAGTTGAGATTGTACATCATGTACGTGTTGAATAGCATTTTTTCCTTGTTGTCCATTCATTTGATTATGCATATATTTTTCCTCCTGTAGTCTTAGTAAATAATTTAACAATATTAGTATTTATAATTTTTTATAAATTATACCTAAATTTATAAAATAATGGAGAATAATTGTAATATTACCTAAAACTTGGATATTGATGATAAATTCTTTTCTTGAAGTCATGAATCATAATAATACAAATAATCGCTGACATAGTTTCTGGTACTGGAACTGCCAGCTAATACACCTTCAATTCCCATATAACTTAGTAGAATGAACAATAATGGAACAACCAACAAGATTGTTCTAGTTCCAGATTGGATTTTTTCCTGAAGTAATATCTTATCTAATTTTCATATATCGACTAAAAAGAGAAATTGGTATATAATGTTACTATAAATTTTAATGGAGAAACCCAATGAATATAAAAGAAACGGATTTATATAAACCTATTCATGATTATTTTACACAGTTAGGTTACCAAGTTAATGGTGAAGTGAAATCTATAGATGTTACAGCAATCAAAGATGATGAATTGATCTTGATTGAACTTAAGAAGAGTCTTAACATGAAGTTGTTGATTCAAGGAACTAAAGGACAGAGATTGACTGATAAAGTCTATCTTGCCATAGAACGCCCTAAGGGAACATTTTCAAAGCAGTGGAAAGATAAGCTATATTTAATCAGAAGATTAGAACTTGGTCTTATTTATGTATCTTTTACAGGTAAAGAACCATTAGTACAAATTGTATATCATCCCAAACCTTTTAATAGAAAACAAAGTATGAAGCTATCTAAAAAAAAGAAAAATAATGTCATATCAGAGATTGAAGGACGATATGGTGATTTTAATGTAGGAGGTAGCAGTAAGACGAAACTAATGACAGCGTATAAAGAAAATTCTTTACATATTGCTTGCTGTTTGAAAAAATATGGAGAATTATCACCAAAAGAATTAAGACAACTAGGAACAGGTAACAAGACAACATCTATTCTTTACAATAATTTTCATGAATGGTTTACTAAAATAGATAGAGGTATATATGGTATCAGTGATAAAGGAATAGACGCTATCAATAAGTATAATGATTTAGCTGATTACTATTATGAATTATTATCTAAGGAAGAAGCATAGTATTATTGTAATAGTCAGTTGCTGTACACCCAGCATATTTTTTGAATAATTTGCTGAAATAATATGGATTGTCTATGCCAACGAGATAAGCTATTTCAGTAAATTTCATGTTGGTTGTCAATATCAGTTCTTTAGCTTTGTTGATTCTTAACATATTGATATAATTTATTATCGTGTGTCCTGTAAGCTGTTTGAAACATCTGTTGAGATAGTCATAATTAGAGTCAAAATGTTCAGCTATGACATAGCCAGTCAATTTATTGGTATATTCACTGTTTATATAATTCAAGACTTCTGTAGCTTTGTGCTGTGGCTTACTTATTTGATTAGAAGAGGATTCAATAATATTTGAAGCGAATTCTCTTGAAATTCTTATAAAAAGATTCAGAAGTTCTGTTGAAATTATTTCTTTATAATTTTCAATTCTTATTTCGTAATTATTAATACATTCTTTTAATTTATTAGAATAATAATCAATATGTTCCAAAGAGTACTGTTTAGGTAAAAAACATTTTGAATCATTAGGGAGTTCGCTAGATAGACAATTGCTTGTTGTTGCACAATAACGTCTTTTTCGTAATTCATTAGCTAAAGTAATGATATCTTTAAAATCAGTTTCACATAATCCTAAATTTGAAAAATGTATATGGAAATACTCACAAGATGCAGATTTATACCCTTTATGATTTTTATTGGGTTCAAAGATGAATATATCTTTTTTATGTAAATGATATCTAATCCCATCTTCTTCAATAAACATATTTCCCCTTTTTATGACATATACTATAAACTCGTTTGCCTTTCGCTCGAAATGTTTCCAAGGCTGATGATAATATATCTGTCCAATAAATCTAACCATAGGTAAAACATCCGTTTTCATATGAAAAATCATTCTCTACACACTTCCTTATATTATGTTCCTATCTCAAATAACGATTACAACCACATTACATATCATTTCAACACTTTACCTTTCTTAATTATAATATCCCATTCATATTTTTCAACTGAAAATATAAAAAAAGTAGGTTTTGTATAAAGAAAGTCAGATTTAGTTATTTGAATTTTTTCATATTTAACTATAATTATACATATACAAAATTTATATCTTAGGGGGAAATACAATGAAGATTATAAGAAATACAATGATTATAGTGTTAGCATTGACACTTATGTTTACTGGTTGTACTAAAAGTGATGATGCGAAAGATAGTGTAAATGATATTGACGGTCAAACAAAAGAAGAGGATTTCAACCAAGAAGAAGCTTCGGGTGAAAAAGTAAAACTGACATTTTGGCATAACTATGGTGCAGATAAGGAAACACCATTTTTCCAAGATACCATTATTCCAATGTTCAATGAAAAATATCCTAACATTGAAATTGAGGTGGTAGCACAAGGTAATGATCAATATGCTGAGCAGATAGTCATTAGTGCAGGTACTAATACTACACCAGATATTGCTAGACTTGATTTAACAGATGTTTCCGGATTAGCTAAAATGGGAGCATTAGCACCATTAGATGATATGGAAGGTTTTGATGAATTGAAATCTAATTTATTTGATGGACCTATGGCTACCAATTATTATAATGGTAAGTATTATGGTTTGCCACTTGATAGTAGCTGTAAAGCGGCAATATTCAATATGAATAAATTAAAAGAATTAGGATTTGATGATGTTCCAAAGACTATGGAAGAATTCATTGATGCAAGCCTTGAAAAAGGGGAATATACAATGAATGTTTCAAGTGCGGGAGATTGGGACTTCCTACCTTATTTCTGGTCATTTGGTGGTGTTATAACTAATGAAGATTTTACAAAAGCAACAGGATATCTTGATAGTGAACAAAGCATTAATGCAGTCAATAAATTAAAAGGACTTCATGATAAAGGAATGTTCACAATCAAAGAAATCGATGGAAGTACAGATGCTTGGGATGGTATAAAATCTGGAGAATATGCAATGTTCCTTGAAGGTCCATGGTTCTTTGCCTTCACAGAAGATTGGGAAGATTCAGGACTGAAACCAGCACTTATTCCAACTTATGATAACCAGTCAAGTTCAATAGTAGGTGGTGAGAGCATAGGTATATTCAACAGTTGTGAACATAAAAAAGAAGCTTTCCAATTTGTCCAATTCTTACTTTCCGAAGAAGTACAAGTGTTGATGGGAAAAGAAATGGGACAGATGCCAGTATTAAAATCAGCAGCAAAAAATGAAGAGTTGACAAGTGATGAAGTATGGTCTGTTTATCTTGAACAGTTGAACAATGCTAACACACGTATTCCATCACCTGAAAAGGCTACAATAGAAGAACATCTAAAAGACGCTTTTGATAGTATTCTAACTGAGGCAGTAACAACTGAAGAGGGGTTGACAAATGCAGCCGAGTTGATAGATGGGGTTCTTAGCAATAACTAATTATAATTAATACATAGGGCTATCTTAGAAAAGTATGTATTCTAGGATAGACCTATTATTAACTTCATTGGAGGGTTGACACATGAGGACTAGTAAGGTCAGAAAAAAGACACACAATGAATCTAACAAGATATATAATAAATCTTGGCAGGCGATTATCTTTATACTACCTGGATTAATATTAGCTGTTGCATTCATATTTTATCCAATGTTGAAAAACATTCAAATCAGTTTTTCAGATTATGACATTATTTCAGGTAAATTGACTTTTACAGGACTTGATAATTTCAAAGCATTATTCACAGAATCTCAACAAAGGTTTTTTACTGCTTATAGAAATAATATTTTATATGCTGTCGTTGTAACACCTATAACATTATTTCTAGGACTTATTATAGCAGTAGCCATTAATTCTATTAAGAAATTTTCTACAACCTTTAAAGTGATCTATTATCTACCAGTTATCACTTCATGGATTATTGCGGGATTAGTGTTCAAGTATTTATTTAATCCTGGTATCCAAGGACCAATAAATTATTTATTGGTTAATGTTCTACATATAACATCTACCCCCATAAACTGGCTGAAAACAGAATGGGGTGGAAATATATCCATATGGATACTTGGAATATGGAAAAATATTGGATATGCTATGTTGTTGTATTTAGCGGCAATACAAGGTATCAACAAGAGTTATTATGAAGTGGCAGCTATTGAAGGTGCAACTGGATTCCAGAAATTAAAAAATGTTACTATACCTTTAATAAAACCAACTACTTTTTTTCTAACTATACAATTATTGATAGGATCATTCAACGTATTTTTACAAGTTCTCGTTCTAACAGGAGGAGATCCTAGAGGAAAAACAAGTGTACTTCAATATTTATTATATACACGTACATTCAAATTGTATAAATTTGGAGAAGGCGCGGCTATAGGATTGATAACAGCCATTAGCATATTGATTGTAACTCTTATATTGAATAAAAAAATGAAAGTGGATTATTAAAGGAGATGAATCATATTGAAAAACATTAGAAAAATACTTAAATGGGCATTACTCATTTTGGGTGCTGTAATTTTCATGCTTCCATTTATTATAATGATAGGTAATTCATTTGAGACATTCACATTTTCTTTACCTAATCCACCTAGATTGTTACCAAAAGAATTTACTTTTGATAACTTTAAAGAAATAGTAAATGTTTATCATATATTTGACTATTTTGGTAATAGTGCATTTATTACTTTTGTAACAACCATAATCGTTATATTTATTTCCGCATTATCAGCATATGCTTTTGCTAAAATTCCATTTAGGGGTAAAGAATTATTATTCAAGTTATATTTATTTACGCTTATGATACCAGGCGTATTGAATATAATACCTCAGTTTATGTTGATTAATCAATTAGGTATGATAGGAACAAGAAGAGGACTTATATTACTATATATCGGTACAGGAATATGCGGTAATACCTTTTTCCTAAGAGGATTTTTTGAAGCTATTCCCAATGAATTAATTGAATCTGTTGTGGTTGATGGAGGTTCACATTTTACGATATTTAAGAAGATTGTAATGCCTTTAGCTAGACCGGCTATTGGAACATTGGCGATTCTCGTTCTATTGGGAACATGGGACGATTTCTTGACAGCAAAGATTATATTAGGTGCGAAAGAGAATCTATTGACATTACCAATCGTCATCCACAGGATCAATGGACAGCATGCTACTAAATATGGTTTGGTTTTTGCTGCATCAATAATAACATTGATTCCAGTTATGATAGTCTATACTATAAATCAAAAATTCTTTGTAGTTGGAGGTATCGGTGAGGGCGCAATAAAAGAATAGAGCTTAGAGGTGAAAAGAATGGAAAACATGAATGACGCAAGAATCGAAATAATAGATATATTTCCAGATAAAGCAGTATATAAACCGAATGAAAAAGTAAAAATTAATATACATATAAATAATAGAGATAAAGACAAAAAACCTTATTATATCAATTATAAAATATCTCATTTAAATAAAATAATATGTAATAGAAAAGAAATACATGTACTCAATGAAGGAATCAATAAAGTAAAATTAGAATACATGCCTCCTAATGTAAAAAACAGAGGATATGGGGTTCATGTAAGTATTCAGGGCAGTTACAGAGAGACTTCTTTTGATGTGTTGGAACATTGGAAGGTTAGGCCTAGATATGGATTCTTAAGTGATTTCTACAAAGAGGATGAAAAAGATGAAAAAGATGTTCTGCAGATGTTGAAATATCATATCAATGTGGTTCAATTTTACGATTGGATGTATAGACATGAAGATCTAATACCAAAAAAACCGTATTTCATGGATTTACTTGATAGAAAACTATCCAGAGAAGCCATAATAGATAAAATAAACAGTTGTCATACTTACAATATGGCAGCTATAGGATATGGATGTATCTATGCATCTTCAAAAGATTTTTATGAAAAACATAAAGAGTGGGGCTTATATACTAACGATGATAAACCACAGAATCTAGGGGAATGGTTTTATATAATGAATATTGATGAATCGTCTCCTTGGACCAAGCATATAATCAATCAATATGAATTAGCCATACATGAATTGGATTTTGATGGTATTCACCTTGATACGTACGGGTTCCCAAAAACAGCTTATTCCATTCTTGATAATGATAAAAAATTAGTGAGACTTAACGAGCAGTTCTTACCATTTATCAATAAGACCTATAATAAATTAAGTAGTATCAAGCCAGATATTGGCTTAATCTTCAATGCAGTCGGTAACTGGGCGATAGAAGCAGTAGCACCTAGTAAACAAGCTGCCTGCTATATAGAAGTATGGGACCCACAATCTAAATACAGGCATTTATTTGAATTGATTCATAGGGCAAAAGAATTAAGTGGTAAACAAGTTATTCTTGCAGCTTACATGAAGTGTTTTGATAAAAAGTACGATTACTCACCAGAAAGTTGTTTGAATAGTCTTTTGCTTACAACTGCTGTTATAACAGCTAGTGGAGGATTTCAACTGGTTCTAGGTGAAGAAAATGGTGTTTTATGCGACCCGTATTATGTTAATTATGGTAAGTTGACAGATGGACAAGGGGAAAAGGTCAGGAGTTATTATGATTTCATAGTCAGATATGGAGATATTCTATATGATATGGATGCAGTAGATATATCTATGACTCATGCAAATGGAATCAATACAGAATACCTATTTTCAGGAAGTGATTTTTCCTCTTATCCTACAGAACATTCAATATGGACACAAATAAGAGAAGTGAATGAGTATAAAGTCATACATCTCATAAACATGGTAGGTATAGATAATGATGTATGGAATGAAGAGAAAAATAATAAACCTAAAGAAATAGAGGGTATACAAATAAAAGCTCTTATTGATGAACAGGTGATGGGTGTTTATTATGCCTCACCTGATAATGAAAGCATAAGCAGTGTAGAGGTGGAATATACAACTGAATCTTTGGAAAGAGGTAATTATATTTGTTTTGAAGTACCTAAACTTGAATTCTGGGGAATGGTTTACATAAAAGTCAAGTAATAGACAGAAATATCAATGGTATTCTGTTGGTATTATGGAAAGTTATCTTCATATATAAGAGTAATCTTATTGCAAATAAATGAAGATGACTTTATTTGTAGTAATCATTGATTCGTTGTATCTTTCTTTTCAATGCTATTGATGATTATGTAACCAAAATAGAATATTATAACATATTTAATAATTTAGGCGATTTGATTTTAAAATAATGTGAGTTATAATATACAATATAGCCAATAAATCTAAAATTATCTGATGAAAAGAGGTGTATATGAAAATATGAGAAAGAGTCATTTGATTAATATAATTTTAATTGTGATGATTGTATGTAGTAGCTGTAAAAGTATAGACCAAGAAAGTTATAGTAATAATGATGAGAAAGATGTAGATATTAAAGTAATGACAGATGTAACTCTAGGAGAAAGCGACTTAAGTATGATGGGTAAGGATAATTATATAATTGCTCTTAGATTATATGATGGTAAGTATTATGAAGACTATAATCCTGGACCAGAATATGGTGCTAATTGGGTTGGAAACTGTAAATTATGTATTATAGATACTGATAAAAACTATATTATAGACTCATATTCTAGCAATGAATTCAATGAGCAGCTATCAGTGAAAAATAAATTTGATATAACTATTGAAGATTATAATAATGATGGTAACTATGAATTTCTAGTAGGACAATATGGTTCAAGTAATTTTAATATATATAATATGTATTACATAACAAGTGATTTCAAGATAGGATATTATGATGAAGTAGGAGAAATCAATATTACCAATAAAGAATACTCTCCAGTATTGGATTTAGATGAGAATGGTAATATCATCTATGATTATTATGATAATAATAAGGGAGAAAAAATAATTAAAACAATAGATACTGAATTAATTAATCATGACGATAAACAATAATACTAACTTATAAATTAATTTAAAAACATTACAAATTAAAGCAAGTCGATTAATGCATCACATGAACGTTAAAGTTGTATTTAAATAAGTAAATCAGGTAAATATGTTAAAAATAAAATCTCCAATAGTAAAATTGTATTGGAGATTTATGTTATTTATAATATATGTGGATTTATATCCATGTATAGTAATTTGCTATAGTAATTCGTTAAGAACAGTTACTCAATATTTATTATTCTGATTAATACCTTTCGTCAGTACTATTCCAATAAATATTATAAACGAAATGATGAAACCACATAATAAGCTTAATGTTTCTGAGTGTGTTTTCATAATGATTATTGCAAGTAAAATGATTATCTGTGTTAATATAATTAAGATATTATGTAATGGAGTGTCGATACCTTTTGATAAAATATGGTTCAATATTAGTAATGTCAGCAAGCATATAAATATAAATAATATCAAAAAATATATGAATGGCATTATATCATCCTTCCCATGCTATTTATTTTTGCTTAGGATTGTAACTATTATCTATCAATGAAGCTCTTTTCACTGAATCATAACCGAAACGTTCTCTAAGTTCATCTACTAACCTATCCACTTGTTCTTTTTTATGAGGGACGTTTTCTTCCTTTTCAAACAAAGACAGTTGTTGATACTCGCTATTATCAAAATTTCCTATTCCAACACCAAGTAATCTAACAGATTGTCCCAATTCTAGATTATCCAATAAATTACAAGTTTTATTATATATAATATCGGTAACATCCGTTGGATTATTGATAGTAATACTTCTTGTTATTGTCTTGAAATTACTATATTTGATTTTAATAGATATGGTTTTGCCTTTTAACATATGTTTCCTTAGTCGCCAGCTTACCGAATCTGCTAATAGTAGAGCTTCTTTTTTTAGTTTGTCCAGATCATCTATATCTGATGAGAAAGTAATTTCGTTACTTATGCTTTTGGTCTCATTTCTAACATTAGGGTCGATAATACTTTCACCAATACCATTAGCTGAATCATGGATTTCATTTGCATATTTGTTACCAATTATAGTTGCAAGTGTATCAACTGGGCATTTAGCTAAATCACCTATAGTTTTTACATTGATCTTGTTAAGTGCAATAGTTGTTTTTTTACCCACACCATAAAGTTCTCCCACAGGTAGATGCCATAATTTATTTTCTATGTCTTTGGGGTAGATCTCTGTTATTCCAAGTGGTTTTTTATAATCAGAAGCCATTTTTGCCAATAATTTATTAGAAGATATACCTACAGAACATGGAATATCCAATTCATCAAGTAACCTATTCTGTATTATAGAGGCTGCTTCTAGTGTAGAACCAAATAGATTTTCAGTTCCAGTCATGTCTAGAAAAGCTTCATCAATGGATAACTGTTGTTTTAAAGGTGTATACTCATCAAAAATATTCATTATTTTCTTGGAGATATTACTATATAAGTTGTGAGTAGGTCTGATGATGACAGCTTCTGGGCATAGCTTAACAGCTTGCCAGATGGGCATAGTGGTCTTCACACCATAAGCCTTTGCATCATAACTGGCAGCTAGTACGATACCTCGCCTTTTCTTAGGGTCTCCCCCTACTATTAAAGGTTTCTCTTTTAATTTAGGATTCAAAGCTTGCTCACAAGAAGCAAAAAAAGAATTCATATCAATATGGAAAATAGTTCTCATCGTAATCACTCTATTAATTGGTAGAATACCGAATATATGTTCTAATATAATCATACCATAATCTATGACTATAATCTATACAAAATTTTGTTTTTGAAATATCAAATAAATTACGGGATATAGATATTTTGTTTGAACAATTTAGTAAATAGAAATTTTGAGCATATTATATTGCATTTAGCAATTAATGAGTATATAATATACCTTAAATAATTTTCAAAATATGAGTTACTTAAGCTTTTACTTAGTTATGTTAAGTGTTATAGATAAAACACATTTGTATATTAAAAAAACAATTATGTAAGAACATTTTTTTCTGTTTTATGATATTATGTAAATTGAGCAGTTATAATAAGTATGAAACTTAAGTATGAAATAACAGGGAATAATAATTCCCTTAAAAATTAAGAAGGGGGCATTTTTAATGCTAAATATTAAATATGAATTGACTAAAGATCTAAAAGAAAAACCTGATTTCAATAATCTTGGATTCGGAACTAAATTTACTGATCATATGTTTATTATGGATTATAATGATGGTCAAGGCTGGCATGATCCTAGAATCGTACCTTATCAACCTATTTGTTTGGATCCTTCCGCTATGGTTTTCCATTATGGACAAGAAATGTTTGAAGGAATGAAAGCGTATAAGACAGAAGACGGAAGAGTTCTTCTATTCAGACCTGATAAAAACATACATAGAACAAATGTGACTAATGATAGATTATGTATACCACAAATTGATGAAGATGATATGTTCCAAGCAATCAATGATTTAATCAAAGTAGAAAAAGATTGGATTCCAACTCCAAAAGGAACTTCTCTTTACATTAGACCATTCATTATTGCAACAGATCCTTTCTTAGGTGTAAGAGCTTCTAATTCATACAAATTTATGGTTATATTATGTCCAGTTGGTGCTTATTATAAAGAAGGAATCAATCCTGTTAAAATATGGGTTGAAACTGAATATGTTCGTGCTGTAAAAGGTGGAATCGGATTTGCTAAAACTGGTGGTAATTATGCAGCTAGTATTAAAGCTCAAATGAAAGCTAAAGAAAGAGGATATTCTCAAGTATTATGGTTAGATGGAGTAGAAAGAAAATATGTTGAAGAAGTAGGTACTATGAACGTATTCTTCAAAATCAACGGAGAAGTTATTACACCATCACTTGAGGGTAGTATATTAGCAGGAGTTACTAGAGATTCTGTTATAGAATTATTAAAGACTTGGAATATACCTGTTTCTGAAAGAAAACTATCTGTTGAAGAAATCTATGATGCAGCTGAAAAAGGAACACTAGAAGAAGCATTCGGAACTGGAACAGCTGCTGTAATATCACCTATTGGTGAACTTAATTATGATGGAAGAGTTATTAGTATAAATGATGGAAATATCGGAGAAGTATCACAAAGAATCTATGATACTATCACTGGTATTCAAACTGGTCATGTAGAAGATCCAAATGGATGGGCAGTTGAAGTAAAATAATCAGTACGAAGTAGTAGATTTGTTATAGATAAATTAAATATAGTTAACTATATAAGATGATTCCTATTATATTTAGGAGTCATTTTTTTTGCTTTTATTAATTAAGATAATTGTTGTTAAGAATAATTTGTATATGAATAAATGAAATTCTACATATGGAATTACAAACGCCATATTAAGTTGTTATTTAATAATTAATATGATATTATTATTGTTATTGTTACGGATATATATAATTATAAGTTGCAATAGGATATGACTTAATTATATATAGATTTATTAATGTGTTTATTTATATTTTAAGGTATTGATTAAATAAATATAGGGGGGGATATTGTTGAGATTTTTTCATATAAAATCTTTAAAAAGCAATATCATGATTTATTTTTCAGTTATTTTTATTATTGTTCTCTGTATTATAGGTTTAGTAGGGTATAGGTTCTTTTCACAAGTTTTAACTAATGAAATATTAAGTTATACAGAAAAAATAATAGCTCAGACCAGTTCTAGCATAGATCTTTATTTCGGGCAAATAAAAAATCTAACTCAAATTACAGCTGGAAATGAGGAGATAATTAATGCCATCAAAGAAGATGAATTGTCTATAGGTTCAAGTTTCCTATATAATAATAGGAAGATTTCAGATGTACTACAAGAAACTAAAAAGTTCAATAGAAAAATAAAAGATTTGATAATCATAAAAAAAGATGGTACTTGTTATAATTATTCAAATTCATGTGTAAGAAAAGACTATAATTTTTATGAACAGGATTGGTTCCCGAAGTATGAGGAAAAATATGCAAAAGTTTGTTTCACAGGTATTCATTCTCAAGATTATTATGTGCTAGATAATAATCTTGGGAATGTAGTTTCAACAGTCATTCCTATCATGGATTATACAGATCCTAATAGAGAATTCTATGCAATGCTTTTATGTAATTTGAACATCAGTGATATTGCAGACATTACACAAGATGCTCAATTAGGTAAAACAGGTTTCTTTTTAATACTAGATAATAATAATGAATTAGTTTATAATCCGACCAGCTATCAATTTGATAATGATTTCAAAAAAAACATCATAACCAATTTAAGTCAGCAGAGTGGACAATTTGTTTCAAAACATGATAAAGAAAATGTTCTTGTCGTATATAAAACTTCAACAATCACTGGGTGGAAAATAATTTCAATCATACCTATGAAAGAGATACTGAGTCACTTAGATAATATAAAAATATTCACATTCTTTTTAATCATCATTTGTGTGTTTATTGTTATAATAGTGTCCATATTCATTTCTAGAAGTATAACTAAACCCATATCAGGATTAATGAAAAAGATGGAGAATATAGGACAGGGTAATTTTGATATCAAATTATACGATAATAGTACTATAGAGATGGAAATGTTGAGTAGTAATATAGACGTAATGATAGAGAGCATCAACAAGCTAAATGAAGACATATATTCTTATAAGATGAAAAGTAAAGAAGCAGAAGTAAAAATGTTGCAAAGTCAGATAAACCCACATTTCCTATATAATACATTACAATCTGTCAAAGCTTTGGCCTTATTGAATAAAACAAAAGATATAAGTAAAATGGTTACGTTGATTGGTAATATGCTTAGATACTCTATCTATGACTTAGATAAATTAGTTCCTATCAATAGTGAGATAAAACATGTTAGTGATTATATTAGAATACAAAATTATAGATATTCGGATAAGTTCGATTATAGGATTGACAGTGAAATTGAATTATCCAATTTACAGACTTTGAAACTTATTTTACAACCAATCGTAGAAAATAGTATTATTCATGGCCTGCAAGAAAATATAAAAGGGATAATAGCTATCAATGTCTTTGCGAAAGATAATGATATATATTTTGAGATCAATGACAATGGTAAAGGAATGACTCTAGAGGAACTAGAGAAGATTAAAATGCACATTAATGATAAAAATCAAAAAGATCAGAGTAAAAGTATTGGTTTAAAGAATGTTAATGAAAGAATTAAGTTGAAATATGGGGACCGATATGGGCTAAGTATAGCTTCTAAGTCAGATATTGGTACTAGTGTTACTATAATAATTCCAAAAATAAATTCTTGAGAGGGTGGACTAATATGAAAGTTGTAATTGCTGATGATGAAGTTCTTACTTTGCAATTATTACAGAAGATTATTGATTGGGAGAGTTTAGATATTACTATAGCTGGGGTAGCACAAAATGGTATTGAGGCTCAGGATATTATTAGGAAATATTCTCCACAAATACTTATTACAGACATTAGAATGCCTAAGATGGATGGACTAGAGTTAATAAAGTGGACAAAGAGTTTTGATAGTAAGATAAAAGTAATAATACTAAGTGCATATGGGGAATTTGAGTATGCACAGAGAGCTTTGGAAAGCGGAGTTGTAGAGTATCTATTAAAACCTATCGATGAAGACAAACTATACGACCTTGTTAAAAGACTGAAAAGGGAGATAGAAGAAGAGTTAAAAGAACAAATCAGCCTGTCTAGTATAAAAAAAATCGAGTCCAGAAAAATATTCAAACAATTATTGTATCCATGTGATATTACTGAAATCAATCATATCTCTAATATAGAATCAAAAATAAGCGATAGAGAATACAGATTAATAAATATCAATGTAGATAACCTTTCTTATGATGATTTCATTAAATTCAGCGAATTGAAAGATAAAGAAATAGATGATATAACTGATTTTATAGAAATGAGTCTAAGAAAATCAGAAGAAAATATTAATAGCATAGTTACTGAAGGATATTTTGGAGAATGGATGGTAATTATGGGATTTACTGATGATATGGGTAATGATAATGACATAATCAGATATGAAAGAATAACAGAACAATTGATACAGAATTTTTCTATGAAAATAGGAATAAAATGCTATGCGAGTATTAGTATGCCTCATACGAAAGTTAATGAAATCTATAAGGCTTATTATGAAACGCTTGATTTAATTAAATATAGGTTTTACCTAGGTGATAAAGCTGTTTTAAGTAATAATGCTACTCATATGAAGCTTAATTTGAAAGAACTAAGATTGATAGATCAACAAAAAAAACTTCTGGAATATTTGAATACGCAGGATGAAAAAGGAGCAATTTGTTTATTGACAGAGATATTTCAAGACATTAATAATAATGGGGCTTTAGAACCTGATAAAATATATGATTTTTGTTATGAGCTAATTGTTTTGATTAGACATAAATTCTGTTCTGGAAAAATCAATAGTAAAGTACTATTTCTAGTTGAAGACATCACAATAGAAAAATTAAAAACATATAAAACATTAATAGATCTGAAAGACTATATGATAAGTCTGTTCAAGAATATAATCAACCATCTTATTACTATTGAAGAAAAAGAAAGCAGCAGGCTTATACAGAAAGCAAAAGAGTACATAAGTATGAATTATAATTCAGCAATAACTCTAGATGATATATGTGAATATGTTTCAGTAAGTAAAAGTTATTTTTGTTATATGTTCAAAAGAGAAATGGGTAGTAGCATATGGAACTATCTTACTTATTACAGGATTGAAAAGGCCAAAGAATTGTTGAAAGATACTGATATGAAAAATTATGAGATATCCTATTCTATAGGTTATGAAAATCCTAGTTATTTTACAAAAACATTTAGAAAGTTAACGGGAATGACACCTCAGGAATTTAAAGGTAAGAATTATAGGTAAATAAAATGATTCAATAATATAGAGTTGTAAATAGTAACATAGTTTCTTTAAATTAAATCTTAATTAAGTATAATTAAAGTATAGAGGATCCTTTAAATAATCATAAATAAATAGGAGGTAATTATGAAGAGGTTTTTATCAATAATTATGACTATAACTATCTGTTTGTCGTTGGTTTTAGTAGGGTGTCAAAAGAAACAAGACAAAAAAGATGTACAAGATAAACAAGAGGGAAAAGATAATGAAACAGCAGCTGTAACCAATAAAGAAGAAAAGGAAGAAGTTGTTACTCTTAAGATTATGGGGTGGGATAATGAGAGTCAACAAAAAGTTTATCTAGAGCCTTTTGAAAAAGATAATCCAAATATTAAGATAGAATATCAATTTGTCGATAACAAACAATTTGATAATGTATTAAATGCTCAGTTAGCAGCTAAGGAAGGACCAGATATTATTATTGCAGGAGCACAAACTAAAAATTTAGCTGCAGCAGGATATTTATTAGATTTAACTAATGAGGAAATAGCAAGCAAATATATGGAAACAGGTTTATCAGCTTTCAGTTTTGATGGAAAATATTATGGAATTCCAAAAATATCATGGTTTGAAGGTGTATTCTATAACAAAAAAATATTTGCAGAAAATAATATAGAAATACCTAAAACATATGATGAATGGTTAGATATACATGAAAAGCTAAAAGAAGCAGGAATCAAACCACAGATAATGGGAGCTAAATCTTGGGAACCTATGATGAAACAATCTATGGGTCTTCTATTAAATGAATTCTATTCTAAAAATGAGAATTTTGATGCAGAATTCGACAGTGGCGAAAAGACTGTAGATGGTAATTGGAATGATGTTTTAGAAAAATGGGGATTATTGGTTGAAAGAGGTTATGTAACTAAAGAAATGTTAGGACTTGATTACGATCAAGCACTTGAAGAATTTTCACTTGAAAAAGCAGCTATGTGGGATTCAGGTCCATGGTCAGATGTAGCATTGAAAGAGAAAAATCCAGATTTAGATTATGGTATGTTCCCATTCCCTGGATATGAAGAAGGAACAGGCTGGTTAGTCGGCGGTCCTGGCGGAGCTTTCTGTATTAACAAAGATACTAAACATAAAGAAGCTGCATTGAAATTCTTAGATTACATATCAAAACCAGAAATTCAGATTGCTTGGGCAAAAGAACAATCAGGTAGTAGCTTCGTAAAGGGTGTTGAAGTTGAATTAGGATCTGTGTATGATACTTGTGCCGAAGCATTCAAAGCAGGTAACGTATATTGTCCATGGAATAATTGGTTCGGTGCACAATCAATAATAATGGAAATGGGTAAAGCACAACAAGAATTTATAGCAGGACAGAAGAGTATAGATGAAGTAGTTAAAGCTATTGATAAGAAAGCGGAAGAAGTTAGAAAAAACAGAAAATAATTTATTTCTAAATCTAATTGACTGTAGTGATTTTATTTTTGATTGCTACAGTCAACTAACTATAAGATGAAAAAGGTGATAATAACAGTGAGAAAACAATTTAAGAACAATCTAGTATTAAAGAAAGAAATTAAATATGAATTGTTTCTTCTTCCTGCATTGGTTGGTTTTGCTATATTTTTTATCTATCCAGTATTAAGCAGTTTTTATTACAGTACAACGGATTGGAGTTTATACAATAATGAAAGTTTCAGCTTCATAGGGTTAGAGAATTTCAAAAGGATTTTTGGTGACGATGAAGCATTTATAGGAATAATCAATTCTTTTAAGTGGGCACTATTAGTAACATTTTTCCATAATTTCTTAGCGATACCTCTTGCTGTGGCTCTTGATTCTAAAATAAAGGGTAAAAACTTTTTTCGTTCAGTTTTTTTTGCACCAGCAGTATTGAGTAGCCTCATAGTAGGATATTTATGGAATTATATCATGGCTCCAACAGATTATGGTCTTATAAATAGAGTTATACAGTTTTTTGGAGGTAGTAATGTAAACTGGTTAGGTGATTCTAATCTTGCACTTTATTCTGTTTTATTCACTCAGATATGGCAGTGGACAGGATGGACTATGATAATTTATTTAGCTAATCTGCAAAGTATTCCAAAGGATTATTACGAAGCTGCTGACATTGATGGTGCTAGTGGTTGGCAGAAATTTAAGGTTATAACAATACCTATGCTTGCTCCTTCAATGACAGTAAATATATTACTTAGTATGATTGGTGGATTAAAAGTATTTGATATTATTTTTTCAATGACTCAGGGTGGACCTGGACATGCAACAGAAACTATTATAACAACATTAATACAACGAGGTTTCACTGAAGGACTTTATGGATATGCTTCAGCAATAGGAGTAGTATTATTTATTATTATTGCTTTTGTATCACTGATATTGCTGAAATTCCTGCTTAAGAGGGAGGAGAAATTAATATGAAACATACCATTAAGAATAAAAAGGATGGGAAGCGTATTATACTAGAAATTGTATTAGTAATTTTAACGATATTTATGTTAGTGCCAATATATTATCTAGTTGTTACAACATTCAAGACTCCCGAACAAGCAACTGCTAATCCCATGGGTTTGCCTACATCTATTAATTTTAAAGCTTATGTAGATGCATGGAAGCTTATGGAATATCCTAGAGTATTCAAAAACAATTTAATAATAACAGGGACAGCTGTATTTGGCGTAGTAATGTTATCTGCAATGGCAGCATATCCCATAGCAAGAAGAAGACATAAACTTAATAAGATAGTGTTTTTCATATTTCTAACAGGTATAATGGTTCCATATCAAATGGCTGTCATTCCTATATACAAACTTATGATTTCATTAAAATTGATGAATAAACTTGCTGGTGTCATATTAATAGATATATTTATCAATGTTCCATTTGCAGTATTTTTGTTTAGAGGTTTTATAAGTACCATACCAATAGAATTAGAAGAGGCTGCATCTATAGATGGATGTGGAATATTTAAAGTGTTTTGGAGAGTGACTTTCCCATTGCTTAAACCGGTAATTGCGACGGTTATTATACTTAATTCATTAAATATTTGGAATGATTTTTTGACTCCATTACTATTTTTGCAATCAAGAGAAAAAGATGTAATTTTACAGGAAGTATATAGAAATATAGGACAATTTTCAATTGATTGGACTAGTTTCTTCCCAATGATGGTATTGGGAGTTGCTCCTCTTGTTATATTCTATGTGTTTATGCAGAAATACATTATTAAGGGAATAGCAAGCGGTGCTGTAAAAGGATAGGTAGAATCAGAACATATCAGCTAATCAATAAAGGAACCAATTAGAAATAATTACAATTGAAATAATAGAGGTATATATAATAATTAAGGGGCTGCTCATAATACACTCCGTATGGTTATAAGCTATTTAAGCACATAGATTGTGCTTTAGCTTATATATAATGTGTGTATTAAGATAGCCCTATTAATATTTCTAGTTTAACTTATGTGTGTTATGACAAGTATATCTTTGATTGAAGTAGTTGAAGATTGATTATAAATATAAATGCTAATGACTCAATAAGAAATGTTGCATCTAGTATGAAATACGGATGATGCTCAGTTGATATTATAACTAATATATTCAGTTGAAATATAAAATAAGGAAAGCACTTTGGCTTTCCTTAAGGGATTCTAGATTAACATCTGTTCTAGTCTCCATACACTTCGAATTCGTAAATTCTAGTAGCTATATATTGTGAAGAAGATTGAGGATTGGTAATATATAATCTTAGATATCTTGTATTTATAGAGTCGATAGCTCTATCTGTTATGTCTTCTGTGTTTCCAGTTATGGAATCTACATCTGTAAAATTCACACCATCATCACTTTGTTGTAGTTTGAAATCTTTAGTGTTATATTCACTGCCTTCGTCGCCTGCTCCTGCATGTTTAACTACCCATCTGTTTATATCATAATTCTCACCTAGATCGATCATTAGCCATTGTTCGCCTATGTCAGTATTTGAACACCATTTACTGTTGTTCGAAGTTATTCCATCAACTGCATTCTCAGGTGTTTCATTTGCAACAGAGGAGTTTGCTGTTACTGTTGCATTAAGAGCTAAGTTATATGATATATCTCCCATTGTAGTTGCAGTGACTTCTGAACTGTAGCTTGATGTCTCATAATCATTTTTAGCTCTTACTTCGTAAGTATGTGTTGAGTTTTTATCAAGTCCATTATGTATATAAGGATTTTCAACATCTTCAACTAAATCTCCATCTACTAGAAGATCATAACCTGTAGCTCCAAATATATCGTTCCACAGAACCTTTATCTTGGAATCATTAATTGGTGTTGCTTCAAGTCCAGTGGGAACAGCTAGTTCTCTATTTATATTCCAACCTTCTAGTACTAATTTAGGTTCTTCGCCATTTAGGTTTTCTGTATCAAAACTTATATCTACAACTTTTATTTCACCAGGCAATAAAGAGAAATAGTTATCTTCATAATATACTGGGAGAACTTGTTCCTCAGATTCATCTGTTACTAATTTAAGTCTTGCCATTAATGCAATTTGATCAGTAGTATTATCTATTGTAGCTGTTAATGTACATGTAGATCCGTCTGTAGATTCAGAAACTGTTGGTTCAAGATTAACAGGTGCCATGTTATTAAGGTCAGTATAATCTAGCCATGTAGTACCTCTCCAATAGAAATTTTCAGAGATAACATCATTATTGTCATCAGTAAGTTTCAACTTGATGAAATGTACATCTGATAAATCATTTGGGAATGTTAGTGTAAAACAGTTGCTTATTCCTATTGCATCAATATCAATAGATTCTGACTGATAAGATTTTTCAGTTCCGTCCATATTGTATATCCAAGCTTCAGCTTTTAAATCGTTATAGTTGGAGGTTGTATTATTAGTTACTTTGATTTTATCAGTATTGCAGTCCCATAGGATGTGAGTAGGTTCACAAGCATTTTTTATACCGAAGAATGAAGCTGTTGGGTCAAAGTAGTAATCAAAGGTCTGCCATATTAATGAAGGCCAAGCAGGCATACTCATCCATCCTAATAGACCAGGACCTCCTTTACTTGCCCATGTTTCGAAACTACATTTATGTGTTTCCATATTAAGTAGTTGACCTTTTCTACAGAAATCTTCAATTCCTTGTATTTCACCATATCTGTCACCAGTTGTTGTACCATATTCAAGTGGATTATGGTCAAAGTAATCATGTATACCCCACATATCGTTCATTGGCCATAGATATTCATCAGGAATGAATTTTTTATAACTTTCAATGTTGATTGTGCTATGCATACCAAGTTCTGTATGGAATGTAGTTCCTCTAGTCGCGAACATTCTTTTGGGGTCTTGTACATTATAAGGTCCTTCGCCTGTTACAACACCTTTGGAAGAAGCTGGCGAATAATATCTTGTTCCATCCAATTGGTTTATAGCATTTCTAAGTCCTGTATCAAGTACAGCAGGTGGATAACCTTCATTTCTGCCACAATAGATTACAACAGAAGGATGATTCCTAACTTTTTTGATTTTATCATTAGCATTATCAAGGAACATATCGTTATCATCAGGATTTGGGCCGTCATATGGATTAGCTAGCCAGAAGTCATCCCATATCATGATACCGTATTTATCACATGCTTCATAGAATCCTTCAAAATCAGTTTGTCCTACCCAGTTACGTATCATATTCATGTTCATTTCTTTGTGTAAACGGACTTTGGTATCAAGAGATTCATCTGTTTCTCTTAACATGGCTTCACTTAATCCCCAATTTCCACCTCTAACAAAAATTCTAACTCCATTACATGATATTTTTAGAATATTGTCGTTGTCATCATAAGTATATTCTCTTATACCGAATGTAACGTTTTTGGTATCAGTTACCATGTCGTCGGATTCAAATTCAAGTTTGAGAGTATATAGATTCTGTGGTCCATATGTATTAGGCCACCAAAGTTCAGGATTATCAATTGTTAATTGAGAAAATATTTCTTTATCAATATCAATTTGTTTTTTCTCGAAGGCAGCTAAGGTCACATCGTAATTGAATGTAACATCTCCAATAGTTCCTTTTAATACACCGCTGATATTTTGGCCTGAATTATTTTGTAATTCTGTACTTACTGCAATATCTGCTTCTGATGTAGAAGGAAGAGGTAAATCTGTTTTTACGAATGGATCTATAATAGATACATCTCCAGATTTGCTTAAATATACATTGTTGTAAATACCTATGTTTCTACCTCTTATGGTAGGTATCCAGTCCCAACCTAGAGAACATAATACTGTTGGTGAATCGGCTGTTAATTTTCCCCCATTGAAACAATTTTGGTTATACTTTTTGACTTTTACAGGATTGGGATGGTCTACTTTATGTATTAATACTGCTAGATAGTTCGTTTCACCTGCATTGACATAATCGGTTACATCAAATTTAGCTCTTGTATAAGCTCCATTAATATTTCCCACCTGTGTTCCATTAACGTATATATCTGCTTTCCAGTTTATACCGTCAAAGTTCAGCCAAACTTTTTGTCCATCATAACTTGATGGTACTTCAAATGAATTCCTATACCAGAAGTTATTGTATGTAAAGAATGATTCTGAAATCTGTAACTGCTGATTGCTGTAATATGGGTCAGGTATGGCTCCAACATTAAGATAACTAGTTAAAACAGTACCAGGAACAGTTGCTATAATCCATGAGTCATCATCATAGTTTGAGGTAGATATATCATTACCGTCCTCAGAAACAAATGATGCATTTTGAACTTTCCAATTTCCTCCTGTTAGATATAATGTTTCATCTGATTCTGGTTCTGGAGCTGGTTTTGGAGTTGGATAAGTATTTTTTGAACCATAGATCTCGAATTCGGAAATAGAATAACCTTTGTTAGATGATGCATTCGTTGCATACATTCTTATGTATCTTGCATCTGTAGAAGTGAAACTGATTTCATCTACATCTCCGTCACCTTTTGTAGTTGAGTACAAATCAGTCCAATCATTATTAGAGCCAACATCATTTGTTGCTTGTATCTTATATGATTTGGCATATGAATCCGTCCAATGAATAATGACACTATTTACTTCACATATCTCTCCTAGGTCAACATATATCCATTGTTTTCTACTGGAGTCACTTAGCCATTTCGTTGATTCGAAACCATCTGTAGTAAGATGAGCCGTATCGTCAAAATTTGCGGTGCTAGATGCATAAGCAGCTCTATTTAGGGCTATATTGGTATCTGATGATGCTTGGATTTGAATAGGTTGATTAAATACCAATACTGTACATACTATCATCGTAAATATTAGCATATATGATAGTATGCTTTTGAAACTTTTAAGATTTCTCATAAAAACACTCTCCTTATATATTTATTTTTTGTAAGTAAAAGTAGGCTTTCGCCTACTATAGTTACCAAGGGTTATACTTCTCCTTAATCCTTAAGAATGAATTTATAACATTATGTCAATTTTTGGTTGCGTTTAAGCTGATTATATAAAATATATAATAATAAATAAAGAGACGATATTACTATTTATAACTGTACATTATCTAATTTTTGTAAATTACTGTTAATTATAGCTTTAATTAGTGATTAGAACATATATTGTAGGATATATTTTTGATATTAATAATTAATTATAAAGGTGGAATGTGAAAATAGAGTATTACCTCATTGATTTTAATAGTAAATATTGTTAAAAGAATACATATTATAAACTTATTTAATATATGTTTTATTATGAATCTCTTTATTAACAAAATTCATAGAATATATTTTCTGAGAAATCTTGTCTGTTATATTTATTAATGTTATTATTATTGGAAGTAGTACTAATATATGGAATATTTCTTGATTTACCACATTAATGTATTTGAGTGGTGGACTGATGTAATCTTTTTTATATTTGGTTACAATTAACAAAAAGTGAGCCAAAAAATTGTCATGTATTTACGAGCTAATTGTACTTTTTTATTGGAAAATTATATTTAATATGTTATTATAGTAGTATAAATAGTTATTAATGAGTACTATTTATTAAAAACATATAGTCGTATTTATTTATGGATGTATTTCTGGTAAAGACATTACAATTAAATTAAAGTAAAGGAGTGTAATATGGCGAAGGGATTAAATATTTCTATCTTTACAGGGAATTTTGGTAGTGGAAAGACTGAAATGGCAATTAATGCAGCTCTAAAATCTGCCAAGCGAGGAAAGAAAACTGTACTTGTAGATGTTGATGTGGTTAATCCTTTTTTTCGTTCTGCTGAAGTTAAACCTTTTTTAGAAAAGAAAGGTATTATGGTGATAACTCCTAATTTCGCAACAACGAATTTGGATATTCCTTCATTACCAGCATCTATTTATAGTGTTTTCAATATGGATGACACTAACGTTTTCTTTGATGTAGGAGGAGATGAAGATGGGGCAACGAGTCTAGGACAATTCAAAAGTTATTTTGATTCAAGTAATTATAGGATGTTCTTTGTAATTAATATTAAAAGACCTTTTACTAGAACTTCAAAGGATATTATTGAACTTATGAAACAGGTTGAACTAAGATCAAGATTAAAAATAACTGATTTAGTCAATAACACTAATCTGTCCTACGAAACAACTGAAGATATAATATTGCAAGGTCAGAAAATAGTAGACAGTGTATCGGATATAACCAATATACCTATAACTTACATAAATGCTAAAAAAGATATATCCGTAGAATTACCAGAAAAACATAAAGGAAAATTATTTTATATGGATTTATTTATGCAACCCAAATTTTAGGATGTGTTAATTAGTGTGTCTATTTAACTGTCCTAAGTTGTTTTGCTAATAAAACAAAAGCTATAAGATAAAATAATAATAATTATAGGTGCATTTAAATATATCTTTATCCATTGGACTGAGTACTCTTATGAAGTTTATAAGATGAATTAATATTTAAGTGTTTCCTAGATGAAAGGAGATTACATATGGCAAAGGTAACTTTTAACGAGGAGTTATGCAAGGGATGTGGGCTATGTACCACAGTATGTCCCAAAAAGATAGTTGTATTATCAAAAGATAAGATTAATTCAAAGGGATACCATCCTGCTACAGTTACTGATATGGACCAATGTATTGGTTGTGCATTTTGTGCTACTATATGTCCAGATGTGGTCATAACAGTAGAAAAATAATTATTTATCAATATTTAATTGTTTAGGAATGTTCCTAAAAGTATAGAATGGAGGAGTAATAATGGAAAAGGTTTTAATGAAGGGTAATGAAGCCATTGCAGAAGCTGCGATACAAGCTGGATGCAGATATTTTTTTGGTTATCCTATAACACCACAGAATGAAATTCCAGCATATATGGCTAAAAAATTACCTAAAATCGGAGGTACTTTTTTACAAGCGGAATCCGAAGTATCAGCCATAAATATGGTTTATGGAGCAGCAGGAGCAGGAGCTAGAGTTATGACATCATCATCAAGTCCAGGAATAAGTTTGAAACAAGAAGGTATTTCATATATAGCAGGAGCAGAATTACCTTGTGTTATTGTAAACATAGTTAGAGGAGGCCCAGGTCTTGGAGGAATCCAACCAGCTCAATCAGACTATTTTCAAGCTGTAAAAGGTGGAGGTCATGGGGATTATCACTTGATAGTATATGCTCCATCAACTCTACAAGAAATGGTAAGCCTTACAATGGGTGCATTTGATGTAGCTGATTTGTATAGAAATCCAGTTATGATTCTTGGAGACGGTATGTTAGGTCAAATGATGGAACCAGTTGAATTCATCAAACCACCAGCAAGAGAATTACCTAAAAAAGAATGGGCTACAACTGGATGTGACGGAACCAGAGAAACTAATATCATTAATTCATTATATATCGACCCAGCAGAATTAGAGAAAAAAGTAGAAGAATTATATAAAAAATATGAACTAATCAAAGAACAAGAAGTCAGTTATGAAGAATATAATTGTGAAAATGCAGATATAATCGTAACTGCTTATGGAACAACATCAAGAATAGTTAAGAGTGTTATAGAAATGGCTAAAGAAGAAGGAATTAATGTAGGGTTAATCAGACCTATAACATTATGGCCATTCCCATATGAACCAATTAGCAAATATGCTGATAAAGATCATGTAAAAGTATTTTTAAGTGTAGAAATGAGCAAAGGTCAAATGATTGAAGATGTCAAACTTGGAGTTAATGGTAAAAAAGACGTATATTTCTACGGTAGAACAGGTGGTATGGTACCAACTCCTGATGATATTTTGGCAGAGATTAGAAATATAATGAAGGGGGTACAATAAATGACTGTAGTATTTGAAAAACCAAAGGCTCTAAGTGAAGTTCCTTTTCATTATTGCCCTGGATGTACTCATGGAATAATCCATCGTTTAGTAGCTGAAGCTATTGATGATCTTAATATACAAGATAAAGCTATAGGGGTAGCTCCAGTAGGATGTTCAGTATTCGCATATAATTATTTTGCTTGTGATATGCATGAAGCAGCTCACGGCCGTGCACCCGCTGTTGCAACAGGTATTAAAAGGGTATTACCGGATAATATAGTATTTACATATCAGGGTGATGGAGATTTAGCATCTATTGGAGCAGCTGAAATCGTTCATGCAGCAGCAAGAAATGAAAACATAACAGTAATTTTTGTCAACAATGCGATATATGGTATGACAGGGGGCCAAATGGCACCAACAACTTTAATTGGTCAAGTTACAACAACTTCGCCTTATGGTAGAGATCCAAAACTTGCAGGTTATCCAATTAAGATATCAGAGATGTTAGCTACATTGGATGGAGCATATTACGTAGAAAGAGTATCGGTACATGATGTTAAACACATAAAACAAGCTAAGAAAGCTATAAAGAAAGCATTTGAAAATCAAGTTAATAACAAAGGATTTTCATTAATAGAGGTGTTATCAACTTGCCCTACTAACTGGGGAATGTCACCTTCTGAGTCACTTGATTGGGTAAAAGATAACATGATACCAGTTTATCCTTTGGGTGTTAAGAAGGAGGGGAAATAATAATGACTGAACAAATAATTATGGCAGGTTTTGGTGGTCAGGGTGTTATGTCCATAGGACAGATATTAACATATGCAGGAATGACTGAGAAGAAAGAAGTATCATGGTTGCCATCATATGGTCCTGAAATGCGTGGGGGAACTGCTAACTGTAATGTAATAGTATCTGATAAACCAGTTGCTTCACCTATAGTAACAAAAGCTACAGCAGGCATAATATTAAATAAACCTTCATTATTCAAATTTGAGAAATGTATTAAATCAGGTGGAAATTTATTAATAAATAGTTCGTTAATAGATGTTAAGGCAACAAGAGATGATATTAATGTGTATTATATTAAGGCTAATGAAATAGCAGTTGAACTTGGTAATACTAAGATTGCTAATATGGTAATGTTAGGAGCTTATTTGGAGCTTACTAAAGTAGTTAGCATAGATTCAGTTACAGAAGCACTTAAGAAAGTATTAGGTAAATCAAAAGAACATCTTATTCCTATTAATATCAAGGCTATGGAACGTGGAGCTGAGTGTGTTAAGTAAATAGGGGTAACAATGAAAGCTGACTTGTTGTTATGACAGGTTGGCTTTTATTATTGCGTACATATATGGAATAACTTGGATGGAGTTAATAATAAATAATATAAAACAATATAAGTAAATAATATAAAACAATATAAGTAACTTGACAAAATATGATAATATGATACAATATTTTAAACCTATATAAGAATTTTATTATCACATATAAGCTTATATGTTGTATTAATGGTATAATGCTTATTTTTTATAATTATAATAGAATTGCTTCGTATAAATTCTCTAATATGGAGAGAAAGTCTCTACCCTGTAACCGTAAAATACAGGACTACGAAATTTATAGTATTATATTATTTCAATTATTGATGTTTCGAGAGTTGGTGTTCAATATAAATTATTGATTCTTGGTTATCATATAAAAAATAATATAAATTATTCTGCTATGAATTGTGGGACTTTCTATGGATGAAAGTCTTTTTTTGTGTTGCAGGAAGTTTTTATTTCTAAGCATATAAAAAGAAGTTTCAATGTTGGTTATGAATACAATAGACATAAGGAGTTTTTCATGATGTTAAGTAATAGAATTAAAGCGGCTTCTAAGGAACTGAAGGCAGATTTGGTAATAAGTAATATCAAAATAGTGGATGTGTTTAATCTAGACACATATATATCAGACATAGCTATAAAAGATGGCTATTTTGTCGGAATCGGTGATTACAAAGGGCAAGGGGAATTAGAGGTTGACGGAACAGGTAAAACAATTATTCCTGGATATGTTGATGGACATGTTCATATAGAGTCTTCTATGGTAACACCTATCCAGTATTCCAATGCTATATTACCTTTTGGAGTAACTACTGTTATTGCAGATCCTCATGAAATTGCTAATGTAAGTGGAATAAATGGTATCAAATATATGATTGATGCGGCTAAACTAGTACCATTGGATGTACATATAATGCTTCCTTCTTGTGTACCTGCTACTAGTTTTGAATGTAACGGTGCTTCACTTTTTTCTAAAGATCTAAAACCTTTATATGAAGATGAAAATGTAATTGGTCTAGCAGAAGTTATGGATTTTCCAGCGGTAGTATCTTGTAATGAAGATATGTTACAGAAATTACAAGATGCAAAAGATGAGAAATGCACGATTGATGGCCATTGTTCTGGATTTGATATTGATAAGCTGAATGCTTATGCAGCAGCAGGTATTAGAACAGACCATGAAGCAACTAGTGTTAAGGATATGATTGAAAGAAGTAGGAGGGGCATTCATACTTTAGTAAGATATGGAACAGTATGTAAAGATCTTCCTAATATTTTACATGGCATCAATGAGCGAAACTATAGATTATTAAGTTTTGCAACTGATGATAAACATCTTGATGAGCTTGTAACTATTGGTGGTGTCAACTATAATGTGAAAGTTGCAATAGAATCAGGATTAGATCCAATCGTAGCGGTTTCAATGGCGACTTATAATACATGTAGATGTTATAATCTAAATGAAAAGGGAGCTATTGCACCAGGATACGTTGCTGATTTTTCTATAGTGGATAATGAACGTGAACTTAATATTATAGATGTATATAAAAATGGTGAATTGGTAGTAAAAGATAAAAAGCTAATTGAAAAAATATCAACAGATTTATGTAAAACACCTCAAGAGCTAGTTTCTTCTATTAATATTCCTATCATAAAAAAACATGATTTGAAGATTGACATGAAAGGTTACCATAAAGCTAATATTATAGAAGTTATAAATGATGGTGTAGTTACAAAAAAGACTATTGAAGAAGTATCAGTTGATGAACAAGGATATTTTGAAGTAGACATAGAAAAGGACCAGCAGAAAGTTATTGTTGTTGAAAGACATAAAAATACAGGAAGTATTGGCAAAGGTATATTGAAAGGTCTAAAATTAGAGTCAGGAGCAATTGCAACTACAATATCCCATGACTCACATAACCTTATAGTCGTTGGAACTAACGATGATGATATCCTAAAAGCGATTGAAGCGATTAAAGATATGCAAGGTGGTATTGTAGTAGTTAATGACAATAAGGTCATTGCTAAACTGAATCTTGAAATCGGTGGGCTTATCACTACTAGAGAATCAGACGTGGTAATAGATGATTTAGCTAAATTGAATAAGATGATTAGAGTTATAGCGCCAAAAGTAGAGATAAATCCTTTATTGACATTATCATTTATGTCCCTTGTTGTAATACCAGAAATAAAATTATGTACCAAAGGATTATTCGATTTTTCTATATTTGATTTTATCAATATATATGTTGAGAATTAATTTAAACAAACTAAAATAAAAAGGAGTAAAATGTATGCATTATTTAGAATTACTAGAAAGAGCACATAATGGAGAAAAGATTGACAAACAAGATTGGGATCTTGAATATATCGTAATCAAGACAATGGAATTAATTAGCAAATATAACTTGAAATTTGATAATGACACTATTATCCCAACAGATGCTACACTTATAGAAAATACATTTAAAGCTGCTAAAGAATTAATCTCTGATATTGGAGTGTATTACATAACAGAAGGAAGAAGAATATATCTTACAGAAGAAGAAATAAATGAAGCATTGAAAAATGCAAAACAAGAGATTTTAATGGGTGAAGGTAAAGATGCTGTAACTCTATACGCTAGAAAGCCTGAAGATACAAGATATCCATTAGTATGGGCTGGAAATCCAGGTTGTCCTACACCTGAAGAGATTTTTAAACCGACCGTAAAAAGCTGGGCAAAAGAAGAAGTTGTTGATTTGATAACATGTGGATCATTAACAACAGTTGATGGATATCCTGTAAGGAAACAAGAAGCTTCTGAATTATTGGCAGTCAGAAGAGAGCTTGATCTATTACGTGAAGCAACAAGAGAAGTTGGTCGTCCTGGAATGGGAATGTTAGCAGCAGAAAGTGCTGTTTCTGAAATAGGAGACTTAGCAGCAGTTGGAGCTGATAGATTAAGATCTTGTGATAGTCATTTAACTGTAATGCTTAATGAATTGGTTATTGATAGAGATAATATGGTTCGTACAGCAAGTAGTATAGATTATGGAATGAGAAATGCAGGACTTACATGTACAATGGTTGGCGGATTAGGTGGAGATGCAGCAGGATCAGCTTTATTGATGATTGCATCTATCATGGCTGCAAATATTATGTGCAGAGCGGATTATCATTTATGTCATCCAATTGATCTAAGACATGTTGCGACGTCTACACGCGGCAGTATGTATGTTCATAGTATGGCTTGTCAAGCTTTTGCTAACAATGCTCCAAATATCATTTTCTGTGATGTATATCCAAAAAGTGGTGCATTGACAAAAGAATTATTATATGAAGTATCAGCTAATGCCATAACAGCAACTGTTTCTGGGGGACATCTAGAAGGTGTTGGAGCTGCTGACGGATTGGTTCCTCATGGTACTGGACTTGAAGTTAGATTGATGGGTGAAGTAGGACGAGCTGTTGTTGATAACAAGTTTACTCGTGAGCAGGCTAACGAAATAGTATTAAAATTATTAGATAAGTATGAGCATGTGTTTGAAATGGAAGGTGGCAATTATGGTAAGCCATTTAATGAAGCATATAACGTAGATACTATTGAACCTATAGAAGAGTGGCTTGATATGTATAAAGAAGTAAAGAAAGAATTAAATGAAATGGGATTGATCTTTTAATAAGAATAAGATTGATTTCTGATTCAAGACAGTAAAATGACACAAAAACTAAAAAGGAGACTGAAAAGTGAAAGAGAAAAAATTGCCTTTATTCAGAAGTGGTGATATAGGTGGTATAGCCTATGCTTTAGCAGGTAATATAGTAAACTATATTATCATTATCGGAGTTTTGCTTTACGTATTTGAATGGCCTGAGTATTTAGTTTTTGGACGAGTTATTCCTGGTATGTCAGTTGGACTCATGGGTTCAGGGATATATTATGCATGGATGGCAAATAGACTTGCTAAAAAAGAAGGACGTTCAGATGTAACAGCTCTTCCATCTGGTGTTAGTACTCCAGCAATGTTCGTTTATCTATGGGGAGTAATTGCACCATTGAATGCTGCTATAGGAGATCCTGAAAAAGTGTGGATGGTAGCAGTTGCAGCTACATTTTTAGGTGGTGTAATAGAAGCACTTGGAAGTTTTGTTGGACCATTCTTAAGAAAATTCTTGCCACGTGCAGCTTTACTTGGTACAGTTGGTGGAATCGCTTTGGTTTGGATGATTAACAAAGGATTCTATGATGTATATGCAGATCCAATATTAGGTATGCCTGTGTTGATTATTGCTATTATCGGATTAATAGGAGGATATGTATTTCCTAAGAAAGTGCCGGCATTATTAGTAGCTGTATTGGGAGGTATATTATATGCCATCTGTCTAGGCAGAGTTAAACCAGATATGAGCGGATTCGGGTTCAAATTAACTAATCCTGTTGATGGAGTTAATGCAATCGTAGAAGGGTTGAAACTTATAGGTCCATATCTTGCTGTTATTATACCTATTCAGATATATAATTTCATAGAAACAATGGATAATGTAGAATCTGCTATTGCTGCAGGTGATAAGTATAATGTACGTGAAGCTCAGATTGCAGATGGTTCAATGACTATGTTATCAGCTTTATTCGGTGGTGTTATACCTAACACAGTTTGGCTTGGACATGCAAGTCTGAAAAAAGGTAAAGCGGGTTCAGGTTATTCATGGATTTCTGGACTCATATTAGGTGCAGCTGGAATTTTCGGTGCATATGCATTCATTAATTCATTGATGCCTCCAGTAATTGCGGCTATTACATTTATATGGTGTTCAATAACTATAATTGTTCAAGCATTCAGAGAAGCAAGACCTTTCAGACATGGAGCGGCAGTGGTAATAGCTTTTATACCTCATATTGCTGATTATGTGTATAATGAAGTAACGTTGGCATTATCTTCACAAGGAATATATGAAGTTACACCTGACATAGCATCGGCATTGACTAATGAAGGAGTTATGTGGGCTGGGGTAACGGAACTGAAGTATGGAGCAATATTGACGGGTATGATATGGGCTTCTATGACGGCTTTCATTATTGATAAGAGGTTAGATAAAGCTGGTTATATCAGTTTAGTAGCTGCGGTCTTGGCGATTTTTGGATTCATTCATTCTCCTTCTTTAGGAATAGGTTTTAATCAGTATTTTTATGGGTATTTGATAATGGGTGGTATTTGTATTATACTTGGTGTGTTTAAGAAGAGTTTTACGGTGCCGGATGATTATGATTATGTATAAAAATTGATGTACATAGGAATTAAATATTTTTATATAAAAGGCTTAGGGATATCCTGGGTCTTTTTTTTGTTTAGTTTTGGGGGTGTGGACTAACGGGAGTGTACGTAGGTGATAAATAATTAGTTTTACTGCGCCTTACTCCATGAAGGATCGGACTGCGTAAAACTAATTATTTATCATGTTAAGTTGCAGTGTAGAGTAATTAGTTTGTTAGTGTTTGGGAAAATGGCAAGTTGATTATTAAGAAATTCAAATCTTTAGAGATTCTTTATATTTTTCATTTATTATTACTTTAAACAAATGAGAGGATGAAAAAATATGGGAAATATTATTTTACAGACTAGAGATTTATGCAAAACATTTAAGAAGCAAAAAGCGGTAAACAACGTTTCGCTTGTTATTGAGGAAAATTCGTTGTATGGACTTCTTGGTCCAAATGGTGCAGGTAAGTCAACTATTCTTAAGATGCTTACTGGAATGCTTCGTCCAACATCAGGAGAGATTTTGTTTGATGGGCATCCGTGGCAGAGGAAAGATCTTAGGGATATTGGGGCATTGATTGAGTCTCCTCCTTTATATGAGAATTTGACGGCTAGAGAAAATTTGAAGGTGAGAACAACTGTGCTTGGGCTTTCTTCTTCGCGTATTGATGAAGTACTTAAGACTGTAGACTTGACAGATACGGGAAGTAAGCGTGCAGGACAATTTTCCATGGGGATGAAACAGCGACTTGGTATTGCCATAGCACTTCTTAACCATCCGAAGATATTAATTCTGGATGAACCTACTAATGGTTTGGATCCTATTGGAATTCAAGAGCTGCGTGAACTCATCAAGTCTTTTCCGGAGCAAGGAATTACGGTTATTCTTTCAAGTCATATTTTATCTGAGGTGGAGCAGATTGTAGATCATATCGGAATCATCTCTAATGGTATACTGGGTTATCAGGACGCTACTTCATGTGAACAGGATCTTGAAAAATTGTTTATGCAGGTAGTTTCTATGAATAGAAGAGGGGGTGAATAGTGTGAAAGAATTAGTTTTTGCGGAATATCAGAAGTACAAGCGTACGTTTACCAAAAAGTTAATTTGGCTTGCACCAACTTTTACTTTGTTGATTTCTATTTTGCTGGGATTAGGAAGATTGAGTCAGCAAGGCAGCTATAACTGGTGGTGTTTAATGATATTACCAGGTACGATTACTCTAATTTGTGTAAGTATCGCCAAAAAGGATAAGAGGAAACTGAATTATCGTAGTATCCTTAGTCTTCCAATTAGTCCTGAAACAGTTTGGTTAGGGAAAATAGGCACAGGTGTTTTTTTGCATTTCATCACTTGCAGTATTTTTTTCTTAGGCGTAACAATAGGAGGAGTGGTGTTTGGCAGTTCTATTTCTCTCCTTAGAAGCGCCGCAGGAAGCATGGTGCTTTTTATTACTTTTTTATGGCAAATTCCCTTGTGTATGTTTCTTTCGGAAAGATTGGGACTATTTCTGACTGTTGGCATAAATATCGCAGCCAATATGATTAGTACAATATTTATTTCAACAGAATCCAGTTGGTGGATACCTTATGCAATTCCGTCACGTTTGATGTGTCCTATTATCAAAGTTATGCCCAATGGTCTTTCGGTTCCTCCAAATGATCCGTTGCTTTCTACTAGTGTAATTTTGCCTGGTATTTTGATAACTTTGATCATGTTTGTTGTTTTATCATTGCTTACAGAATTGCCATACAGAAAATTGGAGGCGAAATAAATGAAGACATTTTTACGTTATTTGCAATCTGATTTTATGAAAATAAAGAGGAGTTCTGTTTTGTGGGTGCATATCCTTGTTCCAATTGCAGGTATTGTACTGTTTCTTTTTTCTTATGTCATTAAAGAGCAAGCAGCTGGTTCCATGGTTGAATCTTTTCTGGGAGCAATGGCTTCTGCATTCCCAATAGCTATCGGTTTGGTCTGTTCTATGACTGCTGAACAGGAATCTGATGCAGGAAATTTTCAAGGATTGCTTACCGGTCCGTCCAAGTTGCTTCCATTTTTCAGTATGACTGTTATGCTTTTGCTACTTGGCTTTGGTTCTTCACTGCTTGCCTCATTTGGTTTTAAGGCAGGATTAGCGATATTTTTACATGAAGTACCATTTGGGGTGAATTTTTATCTTCATAGTGCTATACTGATATATGCAGGTAACCTTTTTATATACTTCTTTCATCTTTTTTTGAGCCTTAGATTTAATAAAAATGTTTCTATTGGAGTTGGAATTGTAGAAAGCTTGATATCTCTTTTGTTGTTAACAGGACTAGGAGATGAATGGTGGATTTTTATTCCCTGTAGTTGGGCATTGCGCCTACTTAAGCCATTTTTTCAATTAGGTGGAGTAATACCCATAAACCCAGAAATAAACGCAGCAATTACTTTATGTTGTATTGAAACGGTTCTTATATTCGCTTTTGTAATTATATGGTTTACACGTTGGGAAGGGAAGAAAACCGAGGAGTAAAATAAAAAAATTTAATGCTTTGTAGAATATAGATCAGAAAAAAGTTATTGATAACAAGGAGGAATACTGGGTCATGGCAAGTATATTAGCAATTGACGACGAAAAAGCAGTTCTAACACTGATAAAAAATATCCTGCAAATGGATCATCATATTGTCACTGCCCTCAGTGATCCTGAGAAAATATTTGATTTGCAGTTGGGAAATTTTGATTTGATTCTTCTAGATGTAATGATGCCCAATGTAGATGGTTTTACCCTTTGTGGTCAGATACGCGATAAAGTAGATTGTCCTATTATCTTCCTTACGGCAAAAACGATGGAGAATGACATTATGGTTGGGCTATCCGAAGGCGCTGACGATTACATCTTAAAACCATTTGGTGCCGGTGAATTGCAAGCACGTATTAATGCACATCTTCGTAGGGAGAAGCGACAACATCGTAATGTACTTTGCGTAGGGAACATTCATTTCAATCTATCTGGTAAAGAAATTTCAATTCATAATGAAACGATTCCATTTACAAAAGCAGAATATGAAATCTGTGAATTACTAGCAAAAAATCGAGGACAGATTTTTTCAAAAGAAGAAATCTACGAATCAGTTTTTGGATATGATGGTGAAAGTGATAGCTGTACAATTGTTGTACATATAAAAAATATTCGAGCAAAATTTAGTAAATTTCAGGTTTTACCTATAGAAACTATTTGGGGGATTGGGTATAAATGGTGTTAAAAAAACTTTTGCATGGGAGAAAATCAAAAAAATTTCGTACTATTTTTATTGAATATTTACTTATATTTTGTATGACTACATTCTTACTGGCGACATTTTTAGTTGTTGCTTTCCAAATATTGTCATCAAATGGTACAATTCTGCCCGGTTATTTTAGTGAAAGACAGCTTTTTGAGATGAAAGATAGAATTGCAAGCAGTGAAGCGGTTACAGTAGATTTGATTCCAGAAAATTGTAGATATGCCGTTTTTACACTAGAGGGTAAATATATTTCAGGTAATTTTCCTGGAAATGAAGCGACTCAGGTATGGAATTTTACGCAAGTAAAAGGTAGTAAGATATATTTAAATTATCATTATTTATCAATTCCAAGAAAAGATGAGATCTGTATAGTGCGATATACTTACAGGGCACAATTTAGCTCCTCATTGCTTAGACGTTTACTACCTTATCCTGAAATTCTCTTTTTTATTCTATTCGGAATAGGATTTTTACTAGAATCTTTTTTCTTCGCTTCGCTATTTGGGAAAAAATTGGTTCGAAAAATGAGCGGTATGCAAAATGCAACGGAGAAAATACAGAATCAAGACTTAGAATTTACCGTTGAATCCAGTGGGATAGTAGAAATTGACAATGTGCTCTGGTCTTTGGATAAGATGAAAGAAACGCTGAAAACCTCACTAAAAAAACAATGGAGAATGGAAAAAGAACGCAGAAAACAGATATCAGCTCTCGCACATGATATAAAAACTCCTCTTACGGTTGTACGTGGAAATGTGGATTTATTATTGAAAACCGAACAAACACAAGAGCAAGAGGAATATACTGCCTTTATTAAAGATAGCACCAACCAAATGGAACAATATATAAAAACGCTTATAGAGATTTCAAAAGCGGAAGTGGGGTATTCTCTCAGAAAGACACCTGTTGACAGCAAATGTTTTATTGATAGTATGCATAGTCAAATTAATGCTTTAGTTACCTTTAAAAAGTTGACTTTGGATTTTCAAGTGCATAATCTTCTGAAGTATATAAATGTAGATTATGATTTGCTTCAAAGGGCTATTATGAATATTGTTTCCAATTCTGTGGATTTTTCACCTGAAAATGGGGAGGTTATTTTTAAGGTTGAAGGCATGGGAGATAGTATTCGGTTTTGCGTTGTTGATTATGGACAAGGGTTTTCTTCTGATGCACTTAAAAATGCTACTCAGCAGTTTTATATGGCTGATAAGAGTAGAACCGCAAAAAATCATTATGGTATGGGGTTGTTTATAGCAAAATCTATTGCTGAGCAGCATGGGGGGATTCTTTCTATAGATAATTCAGCAAAAACTGGTGGGGGGAAGGTGATGATTGAATTGCCTGTTAATTGGTCGTAAGTGTTTATGGGGATAGGATTTACGTACATATCCGTTAGCCCCCTAATAAAAACTAATTATAATTTTATATTTATACTACCTAAATTCTCGCTCCCTAAAAAAACAAAAACATTCCCCTCCAAAACAAACTAATATTAAGTAAGTACTCACCATAAATATCTTTTATAATCTAAAACAAAAGAATCAATTACTATCTATACCCTGTCCCATTTAGTACATTCATAAATAGTAGTATACAAGAATATATTATATCATTAGGACAAGGAGGGGTTATGTATGTTAATGTTTATTAAGAAATCTGTTGTAATTTTATGCTCCATAATGTTACTAGTTATATCTACATCTCATGCTTCATATGCTAATGAAAACACAAGTAATTTCAATATAGGTACAGGAATATATGACATAACAGGACCTGCGGCAGAAGTTGTTATGATGGGGTATGCCAGTAGTGATCAAACGACTGGTGGAATACATATGAGGCTTCGTTCAAGAGCATTTGTAATAACGAATGAAGATAAAAGAGTTGTATTTGTCAGCGCAGATCTGGGACAAATATTTCAAGGTGTAAAACAAGGAGTAATGAGGAAATTACACAAAACTTATGGTGACTTATATAGAGATGAGAACGTATTATTAAGCGCTACTCATACACATAGTGGACCAGCTGGTCATTCGCATTATGCGTTATACAATATATCGGCTTATGGGTATATTGAACAAAATTATGAGTGCATAGTAGATGGTATATACCAATCTATAGTAAGAGCTCATAATAACTTGGAACCAGGCTATATTGAGATTAATTCTTCAACACTTCAAGGGACAAGTATCAACAGGTCTATAGAAGCTTACAATAATAATGAAGAGGCTGAGAGAGATATGTTTGAAGATGATGTTGATAGAGATATGGTGATGCTTAATTTGAAGAATAGTGATGATGAATTATTAGGTATAATTAATTGGTTCCCTATTCATCCAACATCAATGGGTAATGATAACCACTTGATATCCAGCGATAATAAAGGTTATGCTTCTTATTTATTTGAAAATGATATGGGTACAGAATATATGGCGGAGAAAACTTTTATAGCAGCTTTTGCGCAAAGTGATTGTGGAGATTCTTCACCTAATATTTATGGTGGTGAACAAGGATATGGAGACAATGACTTTGAAAGCACCAAGTATGCAGGAGAACAACAATATGAGAAATGTTGTGAACTTAGTGATGGAGCTTATACACTTATAGATGGAAGTATTGATTATAGGCATAAATATATAGATTTTTCTGATATAGATATTGCACCTGAATATATCAACTATAAATCATATAGTGAAGTACCTACAGAAATATCAGAAGATGATATGATGGCAACTTATGATGCGGCTATTGGATATTCTTTTGCATGCGGTGCAGAAGATGGACCAAGTAATATAGACATGTTTCATGAAGGAATGAAAGCAGATGAATATCCTATAGAGGAGGGGTGCAACTTAGTAAAGACCGCTCAACAATTCCTCAATATAATACCTGAAATCAATACTGTAAATGGTTTGAAATACCCTGAACTCTGGGATGAACATTATCCAAAACCAATACTTTTCGCTACTGGTAAAGGAGAACCATATCCATGGACGCCAGAGATACTACCAGTACAGATTGTACAGATTGGACAATTAGTATTAGTAGCTGTTCCAGCTGAATTCACATCAATGTCTGGAAGAAGACTTAAGTCGATTATTAAAAAAACAATGGATAGTGGTTCAGATATAGATCATACGGTTGTTATAGCAGGGTTATCTAATGCATATAGTGGTTATGTAGCGACACCTGAAGAATATGATGTACAGCATTATGAAGGGGCATCAACCCATTTTGGAAAGTGGACATTACCAGCATATATTCAAGAGTTTCATGGGTTAGCTAATGATATGAAAAGTGGTGCAGTAACAGATTCTGGTCCTACACCTCGTAATCTGATTGATGAGCAGATGTGTTTCCAAACAGGAGTAGTACTAGACAATGTTCCAATAGGAAAAGAATTCGGTGATGTTGAACAACAAGTAGACTCTTCTTACAATACTGGTGAAACTGTTACTGTTAGTTTTTGGACTGGACATCCTAAGAATGATTTGAAGATACAATCAACTTACTTGGAAGTTCAACATAAGGTTGATGGTGAATGGATAACTATCGCTAACGATTGGGATTTTGAAACGAAATACAAATGGATAAGAAAAGATCCAGTATGGGGAAGTTCTCTTGCAAAAATCAAATGGACAATTCCAGAAGATACACTTGATGGAATTTATAGAATAGTTCATCATGGGGCATATAAAAATGGATGGACAGGAAAAATTTGTGATTTTGATGGAGTATCCAATGAATTTCAAGTTAATTGATATAGGTATGGTTGTTAATCTAGTGAATATATAGAGATTGAGTTTATTATAATTAAATAAATAATATTATAAAAGACGATTGTTATCCAAGAGGATTGAATCGTCTTCTTTTATTATTGAAATTATTAGGAATAACCTTTTTCTATTTATTTATAAAAAAATTAATAGTGGTAATTAAAAATTGGTATATTTTTGACTTATAATGTTGACAATGGTATGAAAAGTTAGTATTATAATAATAAGTAAATAAACTTTACTAACTATATATCAAGGAGTATTTTTTATGACTCATGCTGGAAACCAATCAATGGTAAAAAAGAATAATCAAAAAGCTATAGTAAAATATCTGATGCATAATGGTGCAACGTCAAGAGCTGATTTAGCTAAGATACTTGAAGTTAGTAAGCCAACCATATCAAAAAACACTAACGAATTAATAGAAGAGAATATTTTGATTGAAGAGGGTAAAGGTGATAACGAATTAGGTAAGAAATCCATTCTGGTCAACTTTAATAAAGATTTCAAATACGTGTTGGGAATAGATATTTCCAAGAGACGATTTAAAATAACTCTTGGCGACTTATTGTGTAATGTGAAATATACATTGGATATTGAATATAATCATCCAGATGACATAGATTGTTTAGCTTTCATAGAAGATTTTTTACACAACAACAATATCGTGAAATCAGATATTTATTGTATAGGCATATCTTATCCAGGAATTATAAGTAATGGAACGTTTCCCAATATTCTTTCAGAGAAAGTTAACCAGATAAAATTAAAGAAACTGACTAATGCTATAGAGAAAGCATTTGATGCTAAGACCATAATTAAGAATGATATAAATTTAGCTGTAATCGGGGAACGAATAATTACAGGATTGTTGGACATAGATAATCTTTTATATATAAGTGTAGATGTAGGTATTGGAGCAGGATTGATAATTAACGGTAAATTATATGAAGGTGATAGAAAGGGTGCAGGGGAAATAGGTTTCACTATACCCAATATTCAAGCTGATGGTAATTATGTAAATATTGAAGAAGTAGCATCTAAGACAGGTATAATCAAAATCATAAAAAAAGATTTCAACAAAATAAATCAAAGTATATTGTACAAATTGTGTAATGGCAATATTGATAACATATCAATGCGTAATTTTGCAATAGCATTAAAACAAGGTGATACTTATTGTCAACAACTGATAGAGAAAGTATCCATGTACTTAGGCATAACTATTGCTAATATAACGTCTTTACTAGATATTGAAAATGTTATCATTAGCGGAGATATACCTAATCTACATGAATCAGTAATTAATAAAATTAATGAAGTAGTATCTCAATTAGTTCCATTTCACACATCTGTCAATATTGCCAGAGGGAAAGAATCTAGTTTGATAGGAGCTGTCAATATTGCTATAGAAATAACAATCAATGATATACTCGACTGATTATATCTATCGTAAATGAAGGTAACGAAAGAAGAAACAATAATAAATATATATTAAAATGATAATCATTAATTATATATGCATTAAATAATACTTTGAAAGGGTGATTACATGAAATGTATTAAAAACGGAAAAATTTTAATTGATGGTAGGTTCATAGAAAACAAAGCAATTATTTTCAATGAGACAATCAGCGAAATTATTGATAGCAATCAGATAGATGATTATACTGAACTAGAAATAATTGATGCAAAAGGCAATTATGTGGTGCCTGGTTTTATTGATGTACATATCCATGGATATAAAGGGCATGATACTATGGAAGGAGATATCAATGGATTAAGGACCATAAGTAGATTGATTGCAGAAAATGGAGTAACATCATTTTTACCAACAACCATGACAATGGATGTACCAATTATAAGGAAATCACTCCAGACAATTAAAGAAATTATAGAAGACAAAAGTTATGGAGCAGAAGTGTTAGGTACTCACTTAGAAGGACCTTTCATAAGTGAGAAATTCAAAGGAGCACAGTCAGAAGAATTTATTATTGAACCACATTCAAGTGTAATAGAAGGTTATGAAGATATAATAAAAATTATTACTATCGCACCTGAGGTAAAAGGAGCTCTTGAATTCATAGATAAATATACAAAAGAATATGATATAAAATTTTCTATGGGGCATTCAGCAGCTACATATGATGAAGCAATTAAAGGAATCGAAAAAGGAATTTGTTCATCAACACATTTATTTAATGCTATGACAGGACTTCATCACAGAAAACCTGGTGTAGTTGGGGCTGTAATGAATTCTGATATAAGATGTGAATTAATAGCAGATACTATTCATGTTGATCCTGTTTTATTTAGTTTGATAGCAAGAATAAAAGGTGTTGATAAAATATTATTGATTACAGATGCTATTATGGGAGCTGGACTCAGTGATGGAGAATATCAGCTTGGAGGACAAGATGTAACATTAAAAAATGGTAAGTGCATGTTATCTAATGGAACTATAGCAGGTAGTTCATTGAAATTGAACCGAGCAGTATATAATTTTACAAAATACACTGAATACGAATTAGAAAAAGTTATTGATTTAGTTACTATCAATCAAGCTAAATATATAGGTGTAGATGATAGAAAAGGTTCTTTAGAAATTGGTAAAGATGCAGATATTGCAGTTATCGATGATGAATTAAACATATATTATACTATTGGGAAAGGAAAGACATTATATGAAAAATCAAATTAGAGGTATGAGGATAATTGTAGCAAACACATATGAAGAGATGAGTAAGAAAGCAGCAACGATTGTAGCTTCACAAGTGAATCTAAAGCCCAATAGCATTTTGGGATTAGCTACTGGTGGAACTCCAGTAGGAATGTACCAAGAGTTAGTAAAAATGTATGAAGATGATGAAGTGGATTTCAGTGAAGTGAAATCTTTCAATCTAGATGAATATTATCCTATAGATAGAACTAATGATCAAAGTTATTATTATTATATGAAGAATAATCTATTCAATCATATTAATATTAGTGAGGATAATATCAATATACCTAACGGAAGAGCTGAAGATATAGAAAAAGAGTGTTATGAGTATGACCATAAAATATATAATTCTGGAGGCATAGATCTACAGGTGTTAGGTATTGGTACAAATGGACATATTGGTTTTAATGAACCTGATTTAACATTTGAATCAGGAACTCATAAAGTAAAGCTTGATGAAGAAACCATAAAAGCTAATTCAAGATTCTTTGATTCAATAGATGAAGTACCAAAAGAAGCAATAAGTATGGGAATGAAAACAATAATGCAGTCAAAGAAAATAGTACTTTTAGCCAATGGAGAAGCTAAAGCCAAGATAATAGACAAAATGTTATTTGGAGAAATTTCACCTAATGTACCTGCTTCTATTTTACAATTACATCCACATGTCATACTGATACTTGATAAAGAAGCAGCTGAGTATATACAAGATAAAATATGATAAAAAGGAGAAGCTATGAATCAATACAATGTTAAGATGGTTAAAGAAAAGAACATTAATTGGGACAACATTGAAGGATTGACTATTGATAACTATCCTTGGTATGAAAAAGGACTGAAACAGACTACCCACGTGAAAACTTTAATACATGAAAATTATATTAAAATAAAAGCGTATTGTGAAGATATTCATAGTTATAGTAAGGAAACCAAATTAAATGGTGATGTTTATTTAGATAGTTGTTTCGAATTTTTTGTTACACCTGAAGATAATCTAGGTGGAGGATATTTCAATATTGAAATAAACTGCTGTGGAGTATTACATATGAGTTATAAAGATGAAGAAGGTAATAGAGTATTTTGTAATGAAAAGCAAGCAAATAGGATAAACATAACTTCCTCCATACAAACAGAAACAAAAAATGAAGCAGAAGATGATAGGTACTGGGAATTGTTAATAGCGATACCTATAGAGGTACTAGAAGAGATGAGTGGTAAACGAATTCAGTATGAGAATGAGACTTGGTACGGTAATTTCTATAGATGTGGTGGTAAAACAGAACCACAATATGCTACTTGGAACAATATAGAATTCGAGTATCCTAATTTTCATTTGCCTAAACAATTTGGGAAATTAGTAACCAGTTAATACCAAACCCGATTAACATGTTTTTCTAAAAGACTAAATAACCAGCCATAAAGACAGTTTGTGAACCGAAGAGTCAAGTCAAAATTAATGAGAAAACAACCTTGAGGTCTATATATTTATCTCAAGGTTGTTTTTTTGTATTACTGTGAAGCAATTTGCTATATTTTCATTCTATTATGATGAATTTGTTTTTTAATGTTATTTTTTAAATACTTGCACATTAATGAACGTTGTGTTATTATGATTTTAAGTACTTGCGCATTAAATGTCATTTTGGAGGTGTACATATGGATAAAGTCTTTAAGTCTATTTTTGAAGGCGTTCGCAATGATTTACAATCAACTCTACAGGCTTATAAATCAAATACAATCAATGATTCTACGAAACCAGTTTCATTAAAAAGTTCTGGAACTCAGGAAATTGATTTTGATTTAGATGCAAATGGTAATTATCATTATGAGATTGAGCAATATGGGGCTGGTGTTACTATTAACATCTCTTGTACTATAAACAGTCCTGATGCAATATTTAGTGCCACTGTTAACTCCAGTGATGGTGGTGGCGGCCATTGGGATAATATAACCATTGGACAAGCAGTTATTTGTAATATTTCAACAAGCTTTTGGCATAAAACCAAAGTAACAGTTGATATTCATTCAAGTATTCCTAGTACTCATGGCCATGCTACAATTATTTACTCTTATTAATTAATTTAGATATTTTATCTAGATGTTTCGAGAAAACCCCCTCCTCTAACTAGGAGGGAGATGAATCGGAACGGTTTTTAATCTTTAACTCCTGCTTGAGAGCGAATATATTTCTCAATCATTTCTATTGTTGCTTCTCCAGTTGTTAAAATGCAATAACTTCTA
>NZ_BRLB01000018.1 GCF_027923465.1 Vallitalea longa | reverse complement strand
ATTAGCTGAATGATATATTTCTGTGTCTTCACCTGTCTTATAGAAATCAACTGTGTAATACTCTATTTCTTTATTCCATTTACCATAAATATTCATATTAGATGTTATAATACTATCTTCATCAAATGCTTTTGTTAATTCAGTATCTGTATACCAACCTTCAAATGTATAGCCTTCTCTTACTGGTACACTTGGAAGAGTAAGAGTTGAACCGCTAATTATATTAGCTGAATGATATATTTCTGTGTCTTCACCTGTCTTATAGAAATCAACTGTGTAATACTCTATAATTTTACTATCATCTACTATAATGGTTTCAGTATTTGAATTAACAGTAACTCCATCGACTGTAATTTTTACTGTTAAATCAGTAATACCCTCTTTTAATGGTTTTATAGTATTATCTTCAACTACTAATACTGTAGGATCAGAAATATCATAAATCACTTCTGCTGTACTCATATCTACATTGCTACCATTACTCATTAAAGCTGTTACATCAAATGGAATAAACTCCATATCTGTTCTTATATCATTGACTGATGTATTTAAGTTAACAACTCCTAATGTTGAAGCTTCGTCAGTAGTTGTTTCTTTGATATATATATCATCTAAGATAATCTCTTCTTTGCCAACTTCTTTATCAAGAGACATGTATAAACCACTTATATCTTCATCTGTAGTAAATGTTGTACTGATCTCTTTAATAATACCTCTATCTATTGGTTCAATTGAATCTGTACTACCTGTTACAGTTAGGGGAATTTCAGCTACTATTGTTTCATCTGCTCGTTTTAGATTAAAACTGTAACCTGAATCTTTTCTAGCAAGTGCATATTTCAAACCTAGTTCATATGTAGTCTTTGATTTGAGTGTAAATGAACCATCTTCAGTAATTATGATTTCTCCTTTTTCTCCCTCTTCATGATTAGATTTTAATGAAAATCTTCCATTAATGACCCAATTCATGAATTGGCGTCCGTATAAATCCTTTTCTGCTAGATGAGTTCTATTAGAACCATCTTTATAAGGAGCAAGTAAAAATGGTGAAATCCCTTCATCTACATTTTCAAAATCTTCATAGAAAGCATAACCTTGTTCATAAGTTCTACCTGGTAACTTGAAGCATCTAAAATCATCTATATATACTGTACCAGTACCATCTGCAACATCTACTGAAACTTCTGCTGTTGAGACACCTTCTGGTACTGTAAATTCAACATTTGCTCTGATGAATGTATCATTGCTGAATTTAACTGCTTGTCCACTTCTTGATTTACCCTTTCTGGTAATTACACTTGAATAATCTTCACCACCACAATTAACATTTAGGGTCACAGTTCTTTCATCATCATTCTTTATCCATGCAGATATAGAATATGTTTTAGTCTCTTCGAGCCCATCTATAGATTGACTAATTCCACCTGCACCATCAGTAATTTTGACGATATCATTACCTCCACGAGGACTACCTTGATGATATCCTTCTACTTCTTTAGCTATAGATACATTTTCACCTGTTCCAGTCCATGCAGCACCTGTTACCTTCTCGTTCACGAAACCTTGTGAATCAAAACCTGGATCGATTATCTGTTGACCATCACCCCAAGTATCTATTCTTGGTTCTTCTGATTTCTCTTCTACAACTAGATAAGGAACATCTTTTTCAAGTGATAATGTAATCTTACCATCATTAACTGTAATATCCTTAACATAATGTCTGCCTAGATCATCAAGTCTATAAAGTTTCAGACTAGTATCATCTCTCCACTCAGCAGGTAATGACCATTCTGTAGTATCATCATCGAATGGTGTCCAAGCATATATTTTATCTATTTTAGTTGATTTATCACCATCATCTGCATTTGGTGCCCAAGGTATAAATAATTTTGTTTCACCAATATAAGTATCATTATATGTATCTTCTGGAGTCGTAGCTATTAATCTGCCGTCCTTATAATAGTTGATATCACTGCCTTCACGAACAACTTTTACACCCTCAGTAAAATCGACTTCATCAGAACTCATTTTCATTATTTCAAAATGCTGCATATATTTAGTTATCAAGTTATTATTATAGAACACTCCTGTTCCCATTTTTCCAAGAACTGTCTGTTGGTCACCCCATCCACCAGGTAATAGATGTTTATTACCTTTTAATAATGGATCACCTATAAAAGTATCTTGTGTATTATACTTAATGAATCTCATAATGCTTGAATTATTACCTTTGTTAGGATATGCTGCATCTCCACCCCAATGAGTCCATGTAACATACTGCTCCAAAGGACCATTCATTTCAGTTCCTAGCATATAACCTAATGAATTAACCTTTTCACCTAGTTGTGAAGCATTCCAATCATTACCTGTATATACATCAACATATACAAAGTTAAGCTCTGGAGCTACTTTCTTTAATAAATCCAATCTTCTAAACAGTTCACCAGTTGTTATATCTTTTCTTTGATCTACATAATAAGCTTTGTCTAACCATCCCCAGCCTGGTGAATTAAGATTCACTATATTCTCTGGAAATTGAAATGCATCTGGATGATATTCTGTAGCATTAATATGGATACCAACTTTGGCATTATATTTCTTACCTTCTTCAATAAGCTTATTAAAGTCTTTTACTCCACCTTGTCTTATACCCATATGGTCATAATCAGGATGTGAATCATCATGGCCTTCAGCCTGATAACCTTTTTCAAGTACTATTTGCCCGAATCCATCTGTATAATTATATATGTTTTTAACCATATCTAATCCTTTTAAAAATGGATTTTGGGTATAACATATATTCATTGAGATATATGAAACATTGTTCTTAATATCTTCTGCACCAAGAGGTATTCTCATATCTTCTCTATATAATATAGCCGCATCTTGCCAGTCAATGTTTCCATCATTATTCTCATCTTTGGCTATTGCGATTTGAACCCAAGGCATATCTTCTTGGAAATAATCCTCACCTGTATTAGTTTTGCCTAACTCTTCTCTATATGTCCAAGAACCTGCTCCAATACCAGTCTTTTTATCATTACTTCTGTTATCTGTTGATATTGAAACTCTAGAACCACCTGTAGTTACATTTGAATCAGTACTTACAGCAAATTTATTATTACTAATAAATGCATATGTTTTACCTGTTGTTCCTTGTGTTTCGTCTTCAACTGTAGTGAATGTTTCAATAATGTTATTCCAATCACCTGTTGTAACAACAGAAGATATCTTACCATTTTCTGAAGCTGTAACAGTTGCTAAACTTTGCTTTGGAATATTTAATGTTTGAAATTTCTCTTCTGGTTCGAATATATCTATGATTTCAAATCTTAGTTTATTATCATTAACGCTAATCATACCTTTAAGTTCAATACCAGTATCACCAAAGTCTGTCATGGTATATATTATTGAAGACTTATCCTCTGCAACTGTTGAAGTGATTTTTGGTATATATCTATTACCATTAACTTCTACAATAAATAATTGTTCATCTTCTCCTTTAAGTATTGAACCATCTTCTTTCCAATCATATTTCAATACTCTTGGGAAGTTGACATCAACTGTTACATCCATCTTTTCTGAAGAAATTACAGTTGTTTTTTCTGGTATATCTGGTGGAGCTAGTGGAGGAATTTCTGTAACTTTTACATTATCAATTATAAAAGATTGTCCTGCCCAGCTATGGAAACCAATATATCCTTCAGCGTCTGGTAGGGATGAAACAGCCTGTTTACCTATTTCTTCTCCATCAAATGATATTGAGAAATTTCCTTCATGTGCTTTTAATACCATTTTATATACTTTACCTTTTTCAGGAGTAAATGATCCAGGGAATGAACCATAACCTTCACCGTTTTTCCAAACTAATTTTCCAACGTCCACAGAAATATTAGCCCAAGTATTAGAATCTACATACCTTACTAAAGGTCCCCCTCTGAATGAGGAATCTTCTGTCGGTAATACAAATTCTACATCTGCTTCAAAGGTCATGTTTTTTAGAGCTGGAATGTTACCATCATCATAATAGATGACACCTTGATTACTAAGACCTTTGATTAGAAGTCTTCCATCATCTGTTGCTTCAACAGAACCAGAACCATTACCAACGTTCCATCCATCTGTTGCAGTTTTACTATTTTCAAAATCCAATTCATATGAACGAGGTCCTTCATCATATATTTCAATTACTGCTAAGTCCTCATACACTTCATTTTCAATAGTAGCATCAACTTTTAATGTACCATTTGGAACCAAGTCATTAAGTGAAATATAATCCCATACGATTTGAGCTTTACCATTTATACCACCGTAATATTCAATATCAATATTTGATGGAAGTGATGGTATTACACGTGGATATGTTTGCACATTATATGTTTGTAAATCCATAATTCTTGGAATTGCAGTTTTGATGATTTCACCTAGCTCACCACTTTTAAGTTCTGTGACACTTAAAGTTTTAGTTGAACCATAATTAGAATAACCTACTTTACCGTTTTTAAGAGTTATACCTTCTACAATATCATCAAAATATACTTTATCATCAATTATAACGGTTACTTTATCTCCAATATATCTACATTTAATATTAACTTCTTTATTCTCTTGAATCTCAGGTCCTTCAAATGTCTTAAACAACTCATTTGAACCCATTATAGCCCATGTATTTCCACTGTGATATGAAATACCAGCATAATTCTCTTTACTGGAAGCCCTGAATAAAATTCCATATGTACAAGCTTCTGATGCTGTCATTGTTACACTTAATTCACCATTTCCCAAATAAGGACTTTCGTTTTCAACAACTTTATAGCTGTTTAGTTCATCATTAGTAATTTCAAGTTCACCATCTGTTGCGTTGATATTACAATTACCTGAACCATCTATAGTATCCCATGTAATACCTTCTGGAATAGTATATTCTTGATGATACAGTAATGAATCAGAGTTATCTATTATCTTACCTGATGCTGTTACTGTAGCATATGAATCATCTTCAGTCTTTTTATCAAGTTCACCAACAGCAGTGTAAGTGTCATCTTTGACAACAATATCTGCCCATTCAGTAATATTCGCTACTGAATCAACATTTTCATTTTCATTGATTTTTATTTTTACATTAGCTTCAGTAGGTAAATAACTCTTATCTACACTGTCTTTAATTAAATTAACTTTTATTGGTTCTACTTCAGATACAATACCGTGTTGAACTTTGACCTCTAGAGTAGGTTTGTAATCCATACCTTCAATTGTACCTTCTACTTGAACTGTTCCAATAACTGATGTATCGATTGATTCGTCATCCCATATTACATCTTTTTTAAGTAATGCACCATCTTCATATATTAAATTAACTATTGATGGAAGTTCTACGCTTTGATCTAGTACAACGGAAATAGTATCATTTTCAATTCCTTGTGGTTCTCCATTTATTGAACCAATTTCACCAGAATACATATAATCTACTTTCGTTTCTACGCTGGTATACCATTTTCTATAACCTTGATAACCACTATTTATTTCTAACCAATCATAAGATTTGTCTAATATTGGTAAACCATATTCCTCATCATCTTTCGCAGCCCATAGAGTAATATGCTTGCCTTCGTAAAGAACACGCATCCTGACTATATCGCCTTTGTAAAAAGTTCTACCTGGAGTTTCAAAGTCCCACTTGACTCCATCTTGTATTCCCCACTTGACTCCATCATTTCCTATTAATAATAAATGATCCAAATCTATACTACGGACTAATATTCCAAAACGTCCCAATGTATCATCTTGAACAGTGAATTTTATCTCTATTTCACCATCTGTGATTTTATTAGTCTTAGTATCTATTATTTTTGTTTCCCCTTCATTAGCAAAATTCAACATTCCATTTTCGAAAGTTATTGTTGCATTTCCTTCAAGAATATCAAACTTACAATCGTTATCATAATCTTGTTTATATATATCTGTTATCTCCTCTTCGGGAGTTTCTGTTACCCCTTCCTTAGGAGTTTCTGTTACCCCTTCCTTAGGAGTTTCTGTTACCTCTTCCTCAGGAGTTTCTGTTACCTCTTCCTTAGGAGTTTCTGTTACCTCTTCCTCAGGAGTTTCTGTTACCCCTTCCTTAGGAGTTTCTGTTACCTCTTCCTTAGGAGTTTCTGTTACCTCTTCCTTAGGAGTTTCTGTTACCTCTTCCTTAGGAGTTTCTATTACCTCTTCCTCGGGAGTTTCTTTTATCTCTTCCTTAGAAGTTTCTGTTATTTCTTCCTTAGGAGTTTCTGTTACCTCTTCCTTAGGAGTTTCTTTTACCTCTTCCTCCGAAGTTCCTGTTACCTCTTCCTCGGGAGTTTCTGTTACCTGTTCTTCTGGAGTTTCTGTTACTTCTTCTTCTGGAGTTTCAGATAACTCTTCTACAATTAATTCTGTAGATTGTTCATTTTCCGCTGCTGATACTGGAATATAAAAAACAATCATCAGCATTGACATAATTATAGCTATAATTCTTCTGTTAATCGTTTTTTGGTACATTTTGTCACTCTCCTTACTTTAGTCTTCTTTTAGTTGCAATTAAAAACCCCGTCACAACATCCAGCTTAATATTTTAGCTATTTTACCAATAACATAACTATATTAACAAAAATTTGTTTCATTTTGTATGTATAAATATTATCCTTTTATGTACAAATCTTAGTTCTATATATGATTTTTACATAAACTTTCTATCTGTCTCTGTTTTTTTATGCATATATTATAAATCATCGTATAATAAATGTCATAACATTAATAGTATAAAAAAACAAAAAAACAGCCTTTTTAAAAAGCTGTTTATCCTTAATATATATAATTTTCTGTTTCATAACTTCTGATATATTTCTTATGAAATTCAATAATTACACATCAAGCCACTCAATGACATGCTCTATCATTTTGTTCCAGAAATCCCATGTATGATCTCCTTCACACTCCTCATAAGTGATATGAATACCTTTTGACTTAACATAATCTCTGAATCTAATATTATCATCATACAAAGAATCTTCTGTACCACATGATTGATATAAGTTTGGAATTTCTCTACCTTCAGCAATATTTTTATCTAGCAAATAAAATAAATCATTGCAGCTTTCTTTAATTTCTCCATAGCTTCCGAAAATATTTTTCATTTCATTGATTCTAAAAGTTATATTATCCGAAACAGAATTATCCTTATTAGTTGAACTATATTCTTCCATTTCTTTCATATTTTTAACCATTCCCAGTGCACCTGATAAACTAGCCGCTTTACTATATCTATCCGGATAGTTGAGTGCAAGTTTCATTGCTCCGAATCCACCCATAGAAAGACCAGCTACGAAAGTATCTTCTCTTTTGTCTGAAATAGGGAAAAACTCTTTTACTATAGAAGGAAGTTCTTCGCTCACGAATTCAAAATATTTATATCCGTTTTTCATATCAGTGTAAAAGCTTCTGTGAACATTAGGCATGATTATAACAATTTCTTTATCTCTCACATAGTTTTCAATTAATGTCCTCCTTTGCCAGCCTGTATGATCATCTGACAATCCATGTAAAAGATATAATACTGGATATTTTTTCATGGAACCTATACTTTTTTCTGGTAGAACAGCTAATAAATCAGTTGATAACTCTAGTACCTTAGATGTAAAATTACATTCAATTAATGCCATAATATTATCTCCCGTCTTTCTTTATCAGAATTTGTTGTTATAATTTTACCATATTTTCTATATTTTATCTATCTAGGAACAAAGGTATCTTAATTTCTGTAACTGTCCCTTCTTGGATTTTACTTGTTACTTTAAAACTACTTTTATTATTATATGTAAGCAGTAATCTGGTTTGAATATTTCTAAGTCCAAATCCTTTTTTATCGTTGTTTTCTAATAGTTCGTTTATTGTTGTTTCATCCATACCAACGCCATCATCTTCTATAAGAATGATTAAATAAGTATCATCATCTCTGCAAGTAATCTTAATAGTGCCTTTTTTATCATCCTTATTCAAAATACCATGAAATACTGAATTTTCTACTATAGGCTGTAGAGTTATCTTTGGTATCAATATATCCAATAAGTGTTTTGAACAATCTATTATAAAATCAATAGATTTGTTAAGCCTAAAATTCTGTATCTCCATATATAACTCAACGTGCTTAAGCTCATCTCTAAGAGGTATCATAGTTTTCCCTTTACTGAGACTTATTTTATAGAATGTTGATAATGCTCTTGTAATCTTCCTTATCTCTTCACCACGATTATCATAACTCATCCAATTTATCATATCCATTGTATTGTATAGGAAATGAGGATTTATCTGTGATTGTAATAACTCTAGCTCTGTACTTCTAATGCTAAGTCCAGACTTATATTTCTCCTCTGCCAATGTGGAAATACGTTTCACCATATAGTTATATGAAGATGTGAGTTCTCCAATCTCGTCATTATAATTATACTTTTCATTATATTCTTCAAATATATTTTCTGTAGCATATTTCATTTTATTAGACAGATTACTTAATCTTCTTGTTAATTGGTAAGTCAATAAAACAGAAAACAAAATGGTTACTGGTATAATTATAAGTAAAAAAACGAACATCAGTCTACTGATATCAGCGACTTCTCTATAAATATCATTAAGTGGTATTACAGTTATAATAGTCCAATCAGTATCTTCAATATTTTTTACTCTCGCATAGCAATCTTCATTGTTGATATTTATTATAGTCCAATTTTTGATTTTCTGTAGTCTTTCAATATTAGCTAAAGAAAGCCTATATTTATTTAATAACCCATTATCAGTAGTACTGACGATTCTATCATCTCTACTACGGATATAAGTTAAACTTCCATCTATAGCATTGGCATTAATCAAAATATCTCTAATATTTTTCTCAAGGAAATCAATGCGTAGATACCCTATGATATCGATGTAATCCGTTGAACTCGTTATTCTTCTGGCAACTGATAAAACCATATCATTATCTTCATCGGGTCTTTTATAAAAAGCAGGAGGAACCATAAAAACTCTTGAACCTGCACCTGGTAATTGGCTGAACCATTTCTGTTTTTTCGCATAACTGATTGAAGCTATTTCACCATCACTGTCATCATGAAGTAGTTTATCATTTATGTAAACACAGATATTATGGATATCTTTATCACCTTTATAAGAATATAATAGACTTCTTAAATTATTAAGATCTTCATGTAATTGTAAGACACTTGTATCATCACTATCTCTTTCTAATATTTCTTTTACATAATCATTAACAGTAATATTATCCGATACCTCTATGATTTTATGTATCTTGTATGTAACATATTCCGTTCCTTGGTTGAAGGATTGGTTTGCAGAATATATTATACGATCTTCCAATATATGAGCAAACTCTTTAAAAGAAAGACGACTAAATATTATTAAAGGAATAACTATTAGAATGAAATAACTGATTATAAGTTTATATTTTAATTTTAAGTTATTTAAATAATGCATATGGCATTCTCTTCCTAAACTATTTTATAAATTTTTTTCTATATTCTCTTGGTGTACATAAAACATATTTCTTGAATACTTTAGAAAAATAATCACTATCATCATATCCTACTAGATTAGCTACGATTTCTATTCTATATGAAGTATCTCGTAATTTGGTCTTGGCTTTCTCAATACGATACTTAGTGATGTATTTATTAATTGTCATACTTGTCTCTTTCTTAAATACTGCTGATAAATAATTTTTACTAACCTGTAAATGATTACTTATTACTTCCAAAGACAAATTAGAATCTCCATAACTATCATGAATTATCTTTTTCACTCTAACAGCAATGGATCCTGCTTCACTTTGTTCTTTCAATATTAGAAAATAGCAATCTATATTATCAATCATATATGACTCAAGAGCATCTAACGTTATCATCTTAGAAATATCATTAAAATGTATATCATTATTGATATCATCCAAGTTATTCATATTATGCAGATATTGGTTGATTATAGTGAAGAGTCTTGCATATATATCTATAATGATATTTTTAGGTGTATTATTATATCTTCTTATCTTTTCTGTCAAATGCTTGATAAAAAGTATGCAATCTATTTTGCTGGATGTTTCTAGATATTTGTCAAATCTATTAAACAAAGTATTGTCCATATCTAAACTCTTATCTTCTTCACTCGTTTTATAGTGATTGATACTTATACCTTTTTTGAAAAATAATTTTTCTTTTGCTATCACAGCAGAAACATAACTATCGTATACTTCATTTATACCAGACACCACTTTCCCTAAACTTATCGCTGGTTGACAAATCTCCAACAGTTCCTTATATATTTCAGTAAAAACTATTTCTAATTTATCATAATTGAGTACTAGACGATGTTGTCTTTCTACAATCAATGTTATGACGGCTATATTTCCTTTAAAGTGCATTACGTAATTTATTTGTAAAGGCTGCAGATATTTTTCCAGTATCGAGGTTATCCTTTGTTTAGAAATACCTTGATCATATGGATCTAATCTGTCTTCTATATATTGTTTAATAATCACTGTCAGATAATAATGTTCAGAATCAAGTTGTAAACCCAATTCATTTCCTTTTTGAATTACATGAGATATATTACGGTTATTATCTATTATCATAGTAGATAATTGGCTTTTAAGAACTTCTTTATTAGTTTTTATTAATTCATCTACTTGTTTACTCATTGTTTCATACTGTGTATACTGCATAAGATCATCTACAGCATTCTTTATAGACTGCTTCAGTTCCTCTAGATCTATAGGTTTTTCAATATAACTTACTGCATTTAGTTTAATGGCATTTCTATAATAATCCAACTCTGTATATGCACTCATTAATATTATTCTACAGTTAGGTAATATTTTTTTTAATTCGAATGCAAATGTTACCCCATCCATTCTAGGCATCTTAATATCTGAAATCACAATATCAGGTTGATAATCCTTAGCTATTTTCAGAGCATTTACACCATCGTCAGCTTCTTGTATTTCCTGTATATTGTAATTACTATAATCAATATTTTTTATTATACCTTTTCTAGTTATGAACTCGTCATCAATAATTAATAGTCTGAACACCTTATCACTTCCCTATTATATAAATTAAAACCTGCTTCTTCCATTTTCTTTTTATATACACTCAAATTTTCAGTAATATCAATATTTCCAAGAGTAATAGGATATAAAAGATTCTTATTTAGAGTGTCTATTTCATCTAGTTTTATATCTATTGATTTCATATCTATAGCTTTATGTCTATTATTGATTACTATTTTATCTGCTATCTCTGTAGTAAATTCATAGGGAAGCATTAATTTTCTGTTCATACACCATACATAATTATTATATATTGGATAACGATAACTCATAACTAATGGTACGTAATTGCCTTCCTTCGATATTTTATAATGTATTCCTTTTATACCATAATTCAATAACCTGAACAAATCTTTATTAGTGTTTATTTCTTCAATGAACTGAAGACATTTAGCCGCATTGGTAGTACCATTTTTTATTGCTATTCCATTATCCATTGGATACCTGACTTGATTAAGATTACATCCCAATGTTACTACATAAGGTTTGTACTGTGGATTTTTTTTGTTTACATAACATTTTATGTTTTCTATTTCATAGATATTGCCTAAATACGAGGCACTTTTGCCTTCTAGAAATTTATCTTTGTTCACAATTTTTTTGCTTGATGCATTAAACGGTATATATTCTTCCAAAGACCATTTAGAAATAATATTAAAATAATCAATAAACAACTCATTATCCGGTAACCATAAAACTTTATTATCATCTTTCTTATCAATCATGAACAATGAGTCGTCATATCTTTCAAGCCCTTTCTTTGCATACAAAAAATCAAACAAATTGTAAGCATTATAACCAATATCAAGCGGTATCATATTACTTACATTTTCTTTGATATAATCAAAATAATCTTCTAGCTCTTCTATTGTATCTATTGTATAAATACCACTCTGCCGCAATAAATCACCACGAACAATCAATAATTGCTGTCTAGGTAAATACCCCGAAGAAGGTACCATATAAATATTGTTATCTACACTGATCTCATTGAATATTGACTCTCTTAACCGTTCATATGTGACAGGTGCACATTTACTAAACATATCATCTGTAAGTTTCATATATGCTGATTTTGCTACATATTGATTATAGTGATATGGATAACATTGAACTAAATCAAAATCAGCTCCACCTGCAAAATTAGCATGATATTTAGATTCAAGAACTTCTTTTTCAAGAAATTCAACAATTAATTCTACGCCTATTTCCTTATTCAATATTTTATTGGCATCTATTAATACATCTTCAAAATCTAAAGGTTCAGCTCCAATTATAAGCATTTTCAACTTAACCATACTGTCCTTGGTATCAGAAGGAACTATTCCTAATTCTGTCGATTGTTTTATTTTAGAATCATAGCGACAACTTGTTAATATAAATGTTATGCATAAAAGAATAACTATCTTATGAAATATCTTATGATGAATTACGTTTTTTCTCATATTAACCACCAACTATTATTATAACATAGTTATTATATATCATATAACTATTTTTTTTTATTTGAAAATGGAACTTTTATTTTATTTGAATAATATTAAGGAACCATCTTGATACATTTATAATCATAAATGTGTTGCTAGATAGTTCCTTTATATCTTTAATAATAATTATTGATTCAACTAACGTTATTATGTATAACTATTCATTATTTTATTTCATCAAGATTTTCTTTTGTTGCTATTGTTACACCAGTATCAACATCCTTAGGTGAAACTTCTTTACCGTTGATTATATCTATAGCTGCTTTTACTCCTTCATAACCCATAGTATAAGGATTTTGAACCATTGAAGCTTTTATTGCTCCTTTTTCTATAAGTGCTTTTACATCATCTGAAAAGTCGAAACCTACAACATATACACTATCATCTTTACCTGACTGGTCTACAGCATTACCTACACCAACAGTAGATCCTTCATTACAAGCATAGAATCCTACTAAATCAGGATATTGAGTCATGAAGTCTGTCGCATAGTTAAGGGCTTTTTGTTTGTCACCGTCCGAATATTGAACACCGACTATCTCTATATCAGGATAAGTGCTTTCAATACGGTTTCTGAACTCATTCTCTCTAGTCATAGTTGTTCCTGCACCAGCTTGAGCATTAACTATTGCTATTTTACCCTTTTCGCCAATTAATTTTGCTAGATGATCTGCTGCCATTGCAGCTGCTGCTCCATTATCAGTTGAATAAAAAGCATCATAATCTTCTGTGTTTACGCCAGAGTCAACAAAGATAACTGGAATATCTTCTTTTTTAGCTTTTTCTACTGCTGGTTTAAGTGCTTCTTTATCAAGTGCCGCTAGCATTATTGCATCTGATTTATTAGTTACAGCATTCTCTACCAACTGCGCTTGAACTGTTGCATCAACTTTAGTCTGAGGAGCATCAAAATTGATTTTTACACCTTCAAGTTCTTTTGCCGCATCTTCAGCACCATTTTTTACTTTTAACCAGTGCTCATCCATAGAATCCATTGTTATTAGAGTTACAGTCAAATCCCCACTACTAGAAGTTTTTTTGTCTTCTTTACCACACCCCACTACTGTTAAAATCAATGTCATAACTAGTAATATTGAACATAATTTTTTCATTTTTTTATCCTCCTAATTTATAATTTGATATATCTAAGTAATTGAACTTAAAAATATCTATTATCATGATTAATCATTATGTCTTATCTTATCAGCAAATACAGCTCCTATAATTACAATACCTGTAACAATCTGTTGTATAAAAGGTGAAACCCCCATTAAATTCAGTCCATTACTTAGTATGCCAATAATAAGTGCACCTACAGCAGTACCGGCAATAGTACCTTCTCCACCCAATGTACTGGCTCCACCAATAACTGATGCAGCAACAGCATTAAGCTCATAACCCATTCCAGCAGTAGGTGGTGCTGATATAATACGTGCAGCCATAACTAGTCCTGCAACACCTGATAGTAAACCACTGAATGCATATACTTTGATAAGTGATGAATGTACGTTTACTCCTGAGAGTCTTGAAGCTTCAAAATTACTGCCTAGAGCATATGTATAACGTCCTGTTTTTGTTTTAGCCAATATCAATCCAAATATTATAACAAAAAATATCATTATATAGATTGGATTGGGTATTCCAAAAGTTTTTTCTATTCCAATAGCATTAAATCCATCAGGAAGTCCGCTAATTGGTATCCCTTTTGTTAATGTTAGAGTAATACCTCTTACAGCTGTCATTGTACCTAATGTTACTATAAATGGCGGTAATTTTCCATATGTCACTAGAGCGCCATTAGCAACACCAACAGTTGTAGCACTTAATAATCCTATGATGATTGACAAAAAGATGGGCAGACCTGATTTCATGAGCATTGCTGTAACGACCCCTGATATAGCTATATTAGAACCAATCGATAAATCAATACCCCCTGTAATCAAAACATACGTCTGCCCTATAGCAATTAACAAAATGGGTGTAGTCTGCACAATAACATTTAAAATATTATCAGTCGTAAAAAAATTCTTATTGCTTATTGCAAATATAATCAATAACACTATTAATCCACTAAGAGTAGACAAAAACTGTTTTATACTTTTAGGTAAAGTAATTTTATTTTCAGTAGTACTCATTTAAATTACCTCCGTCGAATCATATTGTGTTGCATAATACATTATTTCTTCTTGATCTGTATCTAATGTTTTGAGATCAGCTTTTAACCTTCCATTACACATTACTAGTATTCTATCTGAAATTCCAAGTACCTCAGGTAATTCAGAAGAGACATATATAACACCTATTCCTTCCTGTTTCAGCTTATTCATAAGGTTATATATTTCTATTTTGGCAGCTACATCTATACCTCTAGTAGGTTCATCGAACATAACTACCTTGGCACCACTAGCTAACCATTTTCCTATAACTATTTTCTGTTGATTACCACCACTTAGATTTTTCACTAATTGATTTTCAGAAGGTGTCTTTATACTTAATTTTTCAATAGCATCTCTGGTTATAGTTGATTCCCTTTCATCTTGAATAAATCCTAGAGCTGTAACCATGTTCATATTAGGTAATGTAATATTTTGTTTCAATGACATTTTTATACACAGTCCATCTTTTTTTCTATCTTCTGGTACACAGAATAATCCCTTCTTAATAGCATCCCTAGGATTCTTTATAGATATCTCCTTATTGTCTATAAATATTGTACCGGAAGTCTTCTTATCTGCACCAAATATTCCTCTAACAAGCTCAGTTCTCCCTGCTCCCATTAACCCTGCAATGGCTATGATTTCACCTTTTTTCGCTTGAAAACTAACTCCTTTTACTCCTGAAGGAGTCGATATGTTTTCAACTCTAAATACTTCTTCACCTATTTCACATTCTACTCTTGGAAATTTATCTGTAATTTCTCTCCCCACCATATGAGATATGATTTCTGGTAATTTATCTTTTCCATAATCCAGAGTCGTAATGTACTTGCCATCTCTCAATATAGTAACTCTATCAACAATATGCACTAATTCTTCCAACCTGTGTGATATGTATATTATCCCTTTGTTCTGCCCTTTTAGTTTATTAATGACTCTAAACAATTCTTTTATCTCTTTATCTGTAAGCGCACTGGTTGGCTCATCCATAATGATTATTTCAGCATCTGAGGATAGAGCTTTACATATTTCAACCATCTGTTGTTTAGAAACCTGAAGATTACTTACCAGATCCGTTGCCTTCAAATCCAGATTAAGAGAATCCAGTATCTTCTGAGCTTTGATATTAGTTTGTTTTTTACTTAAAAATCCCCATCTAGAATCTTCTCTTGTAAGGAACATATTTTCTGCAACAGTTAAATGTCTGCAAAGATTAAGTTCTTGATGAATGATTGCTATACCTTTTGATTCTGCTTCTTTTGGATTATTAAAATTAACTTTTTCACCATCAACTATAATTTCTCCTTCATCTTTTTTATAAACCCCTGATAACACTTTTACCAATGTTGATTTACCTGCACCGTTTTCACCAAGTAACCCAAGTACCTCTCCTCTTTTTAGTGTAAGATTAACATTATCTAATGCTTTAACTCCAGGAAAAGTCTTATTGATATGTTTTAGTTCAACTAAGTTATGATTCATTTCACCATCCCTTTAATCCAATTTCTTATGATGTATTTCTTATTATGTAAGTTATGATATCATAGAAAATATGATCATATTCTGTAAAAAATTACGATAAACTGGAAAATTGCACACTAACTTCATTTTGAAATGATTATTGAATTTTATCATGCAAAATCTTTTAGAAATATGAAATCCAAAGATGCTATATCTCCTAAAAGATTTTAAGGAAAATAGAAAGTAAAACTCTCCTATAATATAAAAAAGAGCTGATTTAGATGTTACCTAACAGCTCTACGGAATGTTTTCATACATGCAATTTTCTTCTGATTTTATTTCTAAGTTTTTCAGGTAGTCCATAATATAACCCAAGTATCAAGAGACAAACTGCCGTTGAACTTATTAGTACAATTATTGACCAACTTAATTTTATTACATCATCTGACCTATAGGAAATTATTGCATCAATTCCTAAACACAAAATACCTGTACCAAAAAATATATACATAAGAGTATATATAGCATGAATTTCTTTTTTGATTCTTTTATAAAAAAATACACCTATATATAGAATCATCATAACCAATATAATAATAAAAACCGCATAATCAAAGAACCACGTCATATTTTCATCGACATTATCTAATCTATGCATCAAAATTATTGATGTCAGACCTATTCCCAGTATATTATAATTTACTTTCAAGTATCCGAATAGGAAAAAAAGATAGAATACAGATGCTATGATTATGTTAATTATATAGTTTATCTTAATTGTTACCGAAGGGTAAAATACCTTAATACTGAATAATATAGGTATACATGAAAGCAATATGATTATTAGTGTAAAGAATACTTTGTTCTTGACAACATTCACTCTATATTGATATATGTTTTCTGCTTCTGGAAAAACATTGATGGATTGTTCATTGGTGTCTTCTCCTACATCAGGTATAGGAAAATCGCATAAGGGACATTTTTTTGTATCATTATCTACTTCTACACCACATTTGGAACAATAGGGCATAATATCACCTCAGGTTCGTTTCTATTTTTACTGGTATGTCCATTTTTCTTATTTTCCTAAAAAATATCTTTTCTATTTCTGTTACCTTCGTCAATCTACCAAAGGAAATATATATTTTATCTTTATAAGAAGCTATTCCCATTTTAACTATATTCCCTTTACTTGGAGGAGGATAGAATTCAAATCTTTCTATTAGGTTCTCTATCTCTCTAGGCATAGTTATCAATCCTAAGTTAGATAAACCGCTTGTATAACCTCTTTCGCCAAACCTCTGATATACTATTGGCATTATCATATTTTTTATGAAAAGAGGAATTATCCTTATAAACTTATTTTTTTCATTTTTAACATTTCTACTTATATATTGGCTTAGATGTTTTTCGTTGATATTTATTTCCATATAGTTTTTAACTAGTTTTATTAACTCTTCTCTATTATATTTACCCAATCTTAGATCTATATTAGGAGTTATACTAATAAAAAAATTTTTCATAGTATTAGAAGGGAATATTCTTCTTAAATTGACTGGTAGATTAATTACGATTCTTCTTTTTAGATGTCTTCTTCTACCTACTGATCTAGAATAAACATAATCTTGAATAGTTTCAAAATATATAGCCAATAAAAATTCGGTTATTGAACAACCATGTATTTTAGACTCTTCCTTAGCTCTTGACACATTAATTATTCCTGTGATTATATAATATTCACCTTTTCTATTTAATTTAAAAGGGAAATGTATCGCTTTCTTGGGATAATCAGGTGGAGGGATATTTTTTTTATAGTATTTGTGAGATGAATCTTCATATTCCTCTTGTTTTACATATGAATTCTTATTAAAAATATAACTAGGTATTTGGCACTCTACGCCTACCAATCTAAAATATTCAACTAAGAGAGTTTGTAGGAATTTCAGTGCACCTGTTCCATCTGTTATACTATGAGAGAATTCACAGCTAATTTTTTTGTTGTAATATAAAATTCTAAATGGAAATGTTTTTTTCTTTTTGAACAGCATAAACATACAAGGATAGAATATTTCCTTTTTAACCACCGGGTTATGGTTGACATATTCAAAGTAATACCAGAAAAGTCCTCTCCTAAGGTTAACTTTGAAATACGGAAATCTTTCAATAATATTATCAAGTGCTTTTTGTAGCTTAGCAGGTTCTACTCTTGTAGTTATAGTCGCTGATATTCGAAATACAGTTGATACTCTTGTTGATGTAATTGATGGATAGATTTTTCCAGTATTGTCTAGTCTGTACCATTTTCTATTATTAGTCATTTCATCACCGATGTGTTCTTTCAGTTTTATTTACATATATTTTTCTAATTCTTTGGCAACGATTTCATAACCAAGTGGTGATAGGTGTAATCCATCTTGAGTATATTGGTATTTGAGTTGTCCTTTTTTATCTTTTAATTTTTTATTTACATTAATATAAGTTACGTTATATTTTCTTGACAATCCATATAATTGTCTATTTGTCATATTTATTTTTTTATTATTCCTTTTACCTACAATTCTTTTTTTAATTTTGTTATTTACATCTATATGAACAGGATATATTGATTGGATATATATTTTGGAATCAGGTAATTTTTTTCTTATTTCGGTTATTATCAATTTTATGTTGTTGATAATGTATTGGAGAGATTTTTCGTTACCGATATCGTTTATTCCAATCAATAAAAATATTTTATTGGGTTTTATGTCATATACACTTGTTTTTAATCTGCATAATATACCATAAGTCGTGTCACCAGATACTCCTCTATTTATTACATAATGATCTGGAAAAAACTCTGATAGATAAAAATTTTCAGTTAAGGAATCCCCTAGAAATAATATGCCTCCTGCCTTTAATCGTTTGTTTAGTCTAGTGAAATAATCTAGACGTTCATTGTAATGGAACGATAGCCATTGGGAATGGATGTTATTTACGGCATTATATAATTTTAGGGCAATTATTATTAACGTTGATGATATAAACCATTTAATCATTATTAGCTCCTCATTTAGCAAGTGTTTATATTATTTTTTATTTATTATTAGTAGTTGTTTTTATTGGTGAAATTATACATGGGATTTGTGGGAAATCTTTTGTTATTTTATGTGACTGGTATTGTTATAAAAATAATAGTAAATATCTAGAACCTAGAAGTGCAGAAGAACTAAATGATAGTTGGGATTTAGCTGATCCAAGTCCTTGGATAAGTGTTAAAGAATTTGTTAGTTATTGGCGATCTGAATGCGATGAGGTCAATTATTCAAGAGCAGAGTATAGAAAGAATCACAGTAAAATATTCAATAAAAGTATTTATAAAGGCGATGTTGTTATATTACATGATGGAGTTGCTGGTTGGATATCAATGCCAAAACATGCTATGATTATATCTGGATATGATGATGAAAACGAAGATTTTTTGCTTGCTGGACATTCAAATAATAGACAGGCTTATGAATTATTAAATGCAATAGATAATTATATTGTCGTAGAATTCATTTACATACAGTAAATTAACTTTCAACGATAAAAAAATAGTTACTCTAAAAATGAGTAGCTATTTTTTTATTCTTGAAGTTTCTTCTTGTACACGTATTTTTATATTTTCTAGAAGAGTATCAGTAACTGTATGGTCAATTTTCTCTATAATATTTTCTGGGAAAAATCTTTTTAAATTTTTACCGTAATTTTTCCCATCTTCTGGGAAATTATGATTTTCAATTAATAGTTCGTTGTTATTATTCTTTGTGGCATATAAAACAACTGGACAAGCAACAATATTACCTTTAGATTCAGCATGGTCTTTTGTTATATATTCTTCTTTTACTAACCAAATATATATTTTATTTTCTTCTATTCCCAAAAGATCATAAGAGCTATACATCTTACCCTTTGAAGGAGATGAAATATCATTTGTTTTAGTGTCAAGGTATTCTAATATTTTTTTTTCATCATTTTGACTAATTTCTGATATAGTAGTTGAATCGTTATTTATAAATAGTGTAAGTATAAAAATAAACATAACGATTATTATAAAAACAAATACAAATTTTTTATTCATATAAATATCCCCTCATTCATTCTGATATATATTATTATATACTAATTAATAAAAAAAATATATATCTAAAATGAAATATTTTGAATATATTAAATAATAGAATATTCGTGCAATATACTTATTAATACTTTTAAAAAAAATGAGTTCAGGATAGTTCTTTTGCTTTTCTCTGTTGACAAACGCAATTTTTAAAAAAGTAAAATGCTAGATTTAAGGGATTATAGATATGTAATTATACCACTAATGTTGACGTATTTTAAAAATAGATATTATCGCAACAATAAAAAAAACTTCCTTTTCATTGTTCGTATCTAAAAAGAAGATTTGTTATATCTTATCTCAAAGTTTATTCTATAATGTCATTATTGATATATCCAAACTATATTTTGTTGATTATTATTAATTAATATGATATGATATCAAACGTTTAGATATATAATATCAGCTTTAATAGATGGAGGTTTTTTTATGAATGAGTATTTAAAGTATAAACAAGTTTTTCTAACTTTTTCTGAATATAAATATTTTAATTATGCTCTTTACTTCCTTTTTATTTCGGAGTTCATTATCTGGCTCTTTACTTCAAGTTTTTTTGTGAGAAAAGGAAAATCACACAAACATGAACCAACTTTATGGATAATTATCGCAGGATGGATAGGTAGCTTCATCTTATCATATTATTTTATAGGTGACGATGTATCCTATGATATTAGAAGAATGTTACTTCCTCATGGTTTCTATTATATCGGATTATGTTTTTTGATTTTTGGAACTGTCCTTAGAGATTATTCTGTTTGGATTCTTAAGCGAGCTTTTACTTTAAATGTCCAAACAACAGAAAAACAAAAATTAATGAAAATCGGACCTTATAGATTAATCAGGAATCCTGCATATACTGGAAGTATAATAAGTCTTTTAGGTATCTCTCTATCACTAAGAAGTATATTCTCGCCTATATTGGTCTTAATATTATGTTTAGTCTGCTATAGTATAAGAATCAATGTTGAAGAAAAAGCATTGGCACAAAGATTTGGTGATGAATTTACTATCTATAAGAAAAACACTAAAAGATTAATTCCTTATATTTATTAAAAAGTTCTCTGAATAGAGAACTTTCTGCCTTAAATCAAATATTATTTTAGTCTTTACATTTCCAACAGAACGGAGATTTGAACCATTGTAGGTATCCTTCCACTGGACCTACATCAAATCCAGCTAAGTGATATAGTTCTAGTGCAAATTCTAAGTAGGCTTCTGTTTTCGCTGTTACTACGTTTTTATCGCTTTCATACATAGAGTAAGTTAGAATACCATCGGTTGGTAGATAATCATAAGTTTTATCTTTTTCATAATAACCTGTATATTTTCTTCCTGATAGAATGCCAGCGTGTGCTATATAGTCTACTCCTCCGCATATACCTCCTATAATAGCACCATTTTTTTCACATTGCTGGATTAACTTGATAATATCATCTTTAATTATTGGTATACCCCCTGGAATTATTAATACGTCTATATCTTCAGGATCTATTTGACTTATTTTTTTGTCTATTAATATTCTCTTTCCATCTGCACATTTGATAACATCTTGTTCACTAGAAATCATTACTACATTATTTTCATCAATGTAATTGAACATTAATGTAGGTACACATAATTCTGGTTCAGCATAGTTGTCAAACAAATATACTGCAATATTCATTTTTAACCACCTCCAATTACATATTATAATATATTACCAAATGTCTAGTTACTTATTTCTAGTTTTATCAAGGATTACTTAAAAAAGCAGAATTATGAACAACCCTTATAATACTGCATAGAATATACTAGATAATATTCTAGGCAAATCAAATAAAATATGAAAGGGGATAAAAAATATGGCATGTAATATTAGTACATGTTGTGGGGTTAGTTCAACTGCAGTAAAAGGTTGTAAATGTAATGTACAATATGGTTTTGAAAATAAAACTATTACAATAACTACTGCTGGTACATTTGATATATGGCAACAATTAAATATACCTAGCCTAAGTGGAACAATCGTAATACAACCTAAAGCTCCATTAACAACTCCCACTGTCGTACGAATTAATGATGTAGATCAAGGCATAATACTTAATGCTATATATGCTCGAAGTATTAACCCGCTAAATAGTGTTTCTTTAGTAACATTAGCAGGAACAACCGAACTTTGTATTTCTATAATAGCTAATGGATTTGAATGCTGTTAATTATTAACAAACAATAACTAATATATGTTTTTAATCAGCCTAGAATATACTAAATATTCTTATATTTTTTTGGTGATGACCCCTTGACAATTATTAGTCTTTACATTTCCAACAAAATGGAGATTTGAACCATTCTAGGTATCCTTCTACTGGACCTACATCAAGACCAGCTAAGTGATATAGTTCTAGTGCAAATTCTAAGTAAGCTTCTGGTTTGGCAGTTACTACATTTTTATCACTTTCATACATAGAGTGAGTATGGATACTATTCTTTGATAAGTATTCATAAGATTTGTCTTGATGGCTAGTATATCTTCTTCCTGATAAAATACCAGCATGAGCTATATACTCTACCCCACCACAAATACCTCCTATAACAGCACCGTTTTTCTCACATTGTTGAATTAATTTGATAATATCATCTTTTATTATTGGGCTGCCACCTGGAATTATCAATACATCTATTTCTTCATGATTTATCTGGCTTATCTTTTTGTCTATTAATATCCTTTTTCCATCTACGCATTTAACAATATCTTGTTCACTAGAAATCATTATTACATTATTTTCGTCATCTTCTTTGAACATTAATGTGGGTATACACAATTCAGTTTCATAGTAATTATCATATAAATATGCTGCAATATTCATTTTCAACCACCTCCATTTACCATATTATAATATAAACCCTGACAGATACTTGTCAGGGTTTATAAATTCATAAATATTTTTTCTGCATACTTTTTATTTTATTCTGTACCAATTGTATTAATGATTCAGGTGATAGGATTGTTACCATATCTACATTTCTGTAAGCAAACATGGCTATGTATTCTGCTGATATATTTTTAACTGTCAGCGTTATAGATGACTTCGTTGATATTATTATGTCAGCATCTCTAATTATATCATCATCTTTAATCTGTTCATATAATCTTTCGTCTATTTCCAAGGTTATTTCAGTAACCGTTACATCATCAATCATTTTATGTATTTCATAAGATTGTAGATATTCTTGAGGGATATTTTCCGATAATAATTTACATGTACGTATTCTATCCAAGCGAAAAGTCCTTTTTGCTTTTCTGACATCGCAATATGCATCTAAGTACCAGCATCCTTCACTATAGAAAAGATGCAGTGGATAAATCTTTCTTATCAACCAACTTTTATTTATGGGTGTATAATACTCAATCAAAAGCATTGTTTCATTTTCAAGACTTTTTATCACTTTATTGAATATACCCTTAACGATCTTTTGGGGATATATATGCTGAACTTCCATAGTTATATGTTTCAAAGCTTTTTTTATATTAGGTTGGTCTCCACATGCATTTAATAATTTATGTTTCAGTGTGATTATGTCGTCATCCATATCTGTAGTATTGAGTTGATATCCTAAATCTAAGAGTAATTTCATAACCATTAATTCTTTATCTGTTAATTTAACAGATTGAAAGAAATATGATTTATCAATCTCATAGCCTCCATCAACACCTTCATAAGAGATAATGGGCACTTTCATTTGACTTAAAGCGTCTATATCTCTATAGATAGTTCTTGGACTAACTTCTAAAATTTCTGCTAATTTAGAACAGTTTAACCTTTTGTTATGACTCAATAAATATATGATATTTTGTAATCTATCTATTTTTTTAATAAATATCCCCCCAATCGCTGATGTTAAGCTCTAGATATTAATTGTATTTTATCATATTTAAAAATTATAGCCTAGATACAAAAAACATTAATCATCAAATATTGAATCATTAAGATATTATATTTTAAGTGTATTACCCTAGTTTTCAATTAATATATTTACTATCATTGTATCTTCATGGTATAATCTGTTATGCAATGCATTTGTTATAATTATATAACATATCATAAAATTAATTTTGTAAGGTAGATTAAATCTATTAAACTTACATTTTACAGAAAGGTGGTTTATATGTCTGAAATAAATTCAGATCAAGATCAAAAATACAACGATTATTATGAGCAAACAACTAATTATACCTGTGAAAACTGTGGCAGTTCTGTCACTGAAGATGGCTATAAAACCAAATTATGTCCTAGTTGCAGGTATAAACTATCAAAAAGACCTTTACCTAAATCTATTAAAATTTTCTTAGGTATTATTATGGTTTTAATTGTATATTCATTCATGCGATTACCGAATTCCATGAAAGGAGTATTAGCTTATGAGAAAGGTAAAAAAGCTGAATCTCAGAAGAAATATGTTACAGCACTTAAGCAATATCAGATAGCAGATAAAGAATATGATTTAACTGATATAAAAGCTAAGATTATAGTTGCAGAATTTTATAATGGTAATTATATTACTGCAAACGATCTATTATGTGATTTAGAAGGTGAGATAATTGAAGATAAATCTTTATATGATCAATTACTCAACATAAGTACATACATAAATGAAATATATTATTACACTGATGATCTCTATAATCTGATGAATGAAATTTCATCTCAATCAAATGATATAAAAATAGAAAGATTAACCGAATATATTAATACAAATCCATTTAACATAGAGACAGCTATTACTTTAGCTGGTCTTTACTATACCGAAGATAATCTTGAACAATCTAAAAAGTATATGCAAATGGTGTTAGATCAGTATCCTGACTATCAATATGCTCTAGAAGCACTAGCATCTTATGAAACAGAACTAGAAAATTATGATACAGCAGCAAAAATATGTGATCAACTATTCAATATAAACAGCGAATCACTAGGCGCCTACGTTACTTATGCAGATATTGAACTAAGAAAAAGCAATGACAAGAAAGCTCTTGAATATGTTGAAAAAGCATATAACCTAGATCCTGTTAATAGTTCCGTATTAAACATGATGATTATAACATATCAGGTAAATAAAATGTATGAAGAAAGAGATGACCTCTTAGAAGAAATTGAAAAGATGGATCTTCCACCTGAAGAATTAAAATACTTTAAAGATATTAAGAAAAACTTACAGAAAGAAGGTTAATACTATGTTTATACCCGGTATAATAATATCAGCAGTTACTTTTCCAGGAGTTATAGTACATGAATTTGCTCATCAATTATTCTGTAGAATATCAAGAGTTGCTATCTTTGATGTACGCTATTTTCAATTTTCTAACCCTAGCGGTTATGTAATTCATGAAGAACCTAAAGAAATCTATCAACATATATTAATCAGTATTGGCCCTTTTTTCTTAAATACTCTGTTAGGTGCCTTTATAGCTATGTCATCATCAATACCTGTTTTAGATTATAACTCAGGTAAGCCATTAGATTACCTACTTTTATGGCTTGGGATTTCTATAGCTATGCATGCTTTTCCAAGTAGACAGGATGCTAATAATATATGGTATATAATAAAAAGCAAAAAAAGCAATTTGGCAACTAAAATTATTTGTTTTCCATTAGTAGTGATAATATATATTTTTTCAATAGGTTCAATTATATGGCTTGATTTACTATACGGCGTTAGTATAGTAACATTAATTCCTAAATTGATATTAAAATTATTAGTTTAATATAGTTTTTAATAAATATTAATATAAGGCTATTATCTAATTATACATTACTATAGAACATAGTTAGATAATAGCCTATTGCTAATCTTTTTCAAATCATACTAATTCAAAATAAATCAACTTATAATTACTTTTCTCTTATTTCCCTGTAAAAACCTTTTTATTACATTATCGTTAAACTAAATTATCAAAGAAACATTTAATATAAAGTATTCAATTCCTATATAATTATTCCAAATATTGAAAATAACGTTTGTTTTATAATAAAATTCAAAAATATCTAAATTGAGTGTCACCATTTTGCATATAAGTTTCGTCTTACTATATATACCCAAACATATTCTATTTCAGACATGAAAGGGGTTGATTATATATGAAAGCTTTTATCCCTACATCGCATTTTATTTACATTATGTAAGGAAATATCAATAAAAGCAACAGATTATTTGGTAAAATTTCAACTGTCTGGTAATTAAATAGAATCAATAAAATTTGGGTATTATTAAGGGGGAAATCAAATGAAAAAAGCAAGAACATTATTATCTATAATGTTAGTATTAGCTTTAATGATGGTAAATGTTAATTTCACATCCGCTGACAGTAATATTGCTGAATTCAGTACTGAAAACACTATAATTAGTTTAGATGATCTTGAAAAAATAGAAGACATAAATAATGTAACAAATACAAATCAAGAGATTAATCTGCTAAATCTTGATAATGTAATTAATGATCTAGAGTTATCTCTTGATACAGAAGAGCCTACAGCATCAGATAATACCGATCCTAATAATGCATATCTCATCCCACCAGATACTACCGTTGGCGATACTTTTGCTGCAAGTGGAGAGCAACGCTGGTATGCAATGGAAATAACTGAAAGAACAAAACTATCTACAATATTATTAAATGATACTCCATTAGATGGTGACCTTTATATATTCAAGTTGAATGAAACTACTATGCAGTTAGAAGATTATGCAACCTCTCTAACTACAGGTACTGGTGTCATGGAAGCTACTAATAATATTGTCGAAGCTGGAATATATTATTTTGCAATTTATTGTTACAGCGGAAATGGAATATTTAATTTTACAGTATACACTTCAACTAATGATATTGATAATGAAATCAATGATTCTATAGAAACAGCTTACGAAGTAACAATGAGTGACGTTGTTGATATTCAAACTGCTAGAGTGGAAGCGGTAATAGATAATCCTATTGATTATGATTATTATAAAATAACTTTACCACATGACGGCTTATATCAAGTGATGGTTTTTTCACCTGAAGGAAAAGAATATCAATCTCTATGGTCTGCAGACGGAACAGATATCTATACTGTTGATGATGGAATATATGAATTATCCCAAGGGGTAAATTATTTTGGTGTAAGAAGTCTTGATGGAACTTACAGTAATACAGATAAGTATACATTTGTTGTAAAAGAAATAAAAAATCATTCATTTGATGAAGCAAGCTATATTGGTGAATGGAATGATTATACTTATTCACTTTATTCAGATTCTTTGATTCTTGCTGAAAAACAAAATGTGGGATACTTTCGATTCAAGGTTACACCAGGACATAAATTATTTATTAGAATAAGTTGTAGTTTATTTGATGATGGTATGAAAGCCTATCTTTTTGACAGCAACCGAAATGCTATCGCAATGGCAAGTAATCCTGACAATGCAATAGAAGATGGCGTTTTATCATTCGTACCTCTTGATGTAAATAATACTGGGGGAAGCACACAAACGTATTACATAGCTATAGTTAAACCAGAAGCTCAACAAGACAAAGTTTATGTTCAAAGTGTGAGTTTGAACGATAGAATAGAAACAGGAAGTAAAACATTTAATTTCTCTGGTACTGCAAGTAAATCCGGTTCCGGTCATTCAAGTACCTTGAATATTGATCTTAGAAATAATTCAAGTATACCTATTGGAGCTATGTTTACAGATGTTGAAACTAATGGAGACCAATACCCAAGTCAAGGAGGAGTATACCATGAAGTCCAAGCATATCCTGGTATGTGGCATAGGTCTATAGTTTCAAGTTCTGATTGGGGTAGATTCAATATACCTAGCGATTATGTAGCACAAATATGGTACTTTAGATTTTACACATGGGCTACAGGCAGTTCTACTATGAGTGATGTCTCTATATCATTTGATTATGAATATGACCTTGGTCTTAATGGTTATAAACGTGTTAATTAAATTTCATCAAAAAATATAGCCAGTTAATAGATTTATCAAAACAGTCACTAAATCAATAGTGACTGTTTTTTATTAATTTTAAAAATATATTAATATTTATCAGAATATTGCCGATAATTATTATATAAAATTTGACCTGAAAATTATTGAACATGATAATATTATTAAATTTCTACGGAAGGAGGTAATTAGCTTGGATATAACATCCGCTTCAAATATATCATATACCAATTATTATAATACTAATTCAAGCAGACGTAACAAAAGTCAAAAAACTACATCTAGTTCTAAAAATAATAATAGCATAGGAACAAATAACAGTACTTCAAATTATTGTACAGCAACATATTCAAGAAAAGACATATCAAATACCAATCCTGAATCTTCTACTTCTACAACATATGATGATCCTAAGAAGCTTAAAACATATGGTGATCATTATCTTTTTATTGATTTATATGAGAATTGGGCTGTAACAAGAGCTAAAGGAATGAAAGGAAATAGAAACTTTACAGACAAATCCTTAAATGAAATTTTTGAACATAACAATATTGAAATACCAGAAGGAACCACCCTCACTTTTTCTGTGAGCTCATATGATTATTATGTTACTGTTTCAGGTATAGATGATGAAGAATTGAAGTCACGAATTGAACAAGTTCTTAATTATGCTGAAAACGGCAAGCAACTATATAACCATATCTACTCATCAAACTATATATATGAAACTGATAATCCAACATATTTAGGAGAGAAATCGTCGGGAACAAGTGAAGGAATCGCAATTAATTTCATTAGAAAATTGACAGGCTATGATTTAAGGGAATGCACTTTGAAAGACGGAGAGTTCTATGCACCTGACGGAACAAATGTGAAAGAAGCTCTTATAGAAACTTATAAAAATAATGATGGTGAATATACAGAAGAAGAACTAGATATGAACCTAAAAAGAATTGATGATATCATAGTTAGAATGGGAAATAACGGAGGTAGACTAGTATATGATGATTATTGCTTAAATATTGACTATACAGATGGACATTTATATGATAAAAACGAGAAGGGCTATGGTCCAGGACAAACCCAATGGATTGATAAATTAATTAGTAAACATGGAGCAAAGAAACTTGCAACAATAATAAATGGTAAATCTGTTTGGCTTGATAAAAAAGAGGAAAAATCTGTACAGGATATATTGTTTGATAGAATGATAGATTGGATATATTCAGATGATTCAGAAGCAATCTCTCTAGAAGATGATTCAAAAGATATTGATGATATATTATTGCAATTAGGTATAACCAAAGATGAGTATGATAGATTTATAGAGCTATTGAATTATACCAATAAAAAAGGTAACAAATTCACATTAAATTTTTTTAGATATATTTTCGAACAATCAAAAACAGATAATATGCCTAAGGTAACTATGGAAAACGAGAAATTAGATATTGCAACAGTAAAAAAACGACTAAGGGACAAATTCGAAAATTTTATGGATCAAAATAATTTAGAACTTGACAATCTCTCAACAGAAAACAAACAAAAAGTTGAAGATTATCTTGTCAAATTAGGAAGTGAATATGTGGATATCACTACTGCTAATCCACACTTGAAACAATATAGTCCTTACAATAAAACTGTGTAGAAAGGAAGTGTAAAAATGCCCATATCAGTAGATGACAGCAGAATGAAAAAACCCATACCTTTGCAAAAAAACGATATGGCATACAAACTGCAAAAACATTATAATCAAAAACTAGAACAAATATCTTTTGACCGTATGAAATTTGATAGTGCAGAATTTTCCAGATATGCAATAGTACAATGTAAAATCGATAAATCCTTATCTAAAGGTGAACCTTTGACTGATGTTGCATATGAAGAATTCTATACCTATGGAAAATTAAATAAGGAAAGAAATTTCATGTCCAATATTGGCTATGATATGTCATTTATGAGAGAAGATGTAACTAAAGGATATTATGATAGAAATACTTATGACCTTTTAAGTAAAGGTATTGAAACTGTTATGGAAGAAGGATTATGGAAAGATAGTGAAGTATTAAAAACTATATTGCAACTACCCACTGACAGTGTGTATCGTAATATTTTTGAATCTGAGGATTTCAAAAATTACAGACAAAATATAATCAATCGTCAAAATGATGGTAAAAAGATAACAAAGGCAGAGAGTATGATTAAAATTCTTGGTGATGACCATAAAATTTCTCATGAAACCTTGGCGAAGATAAAATCCAATACTCTTACTAATGCAACTAATGTTGATATAGAAAGTACTCTAAAGATAGATTATTATACGTCAGAAAGCACTTAAAATTATATAATATGGTAATAAGTATATAACTAATTGTATAATGAATTTCAATGTTATTTTGATGAACATGATATTATGCACATCATTAATATAACAATATAATAAGTGAGGTGTGTTAATTATGAATACTTTTTTTCAAAGCAGAAGATAGAAATATATTTTTAACTTTATATGATAAATATAAAAATGATATGTATAGACAAGCTTATCACATATTAAAAGATCCTCAATTAGCTGAAGATGCAGTTCAAGATGCATTTTTAAATATTTTCCGTAATTTTTCTACAATTAAGTATAAACAAGTTTGTCCATATTCAAAAAGTTATTTTATACAAACGGTCAAAAACAGGAGTATAGATTTATATAGAGTTAAAACCAAACGAAGAATAATTTCTTATGATGAACTTGAAAATTCTTTAATAGATGGTTTAGCAGATATTGAGCGTACCATAAAAATAAAAGAGGTAAAAAAGTGCTTAAAAAAACTACCTATCAATTATCAATCTATTTTGATCATGAAATATTATTATGGTCATACATATAAAGAAATATCATCATTGTTGAATATATCAGATTCAAATGTTAAAAAAAGAATTATTAGAGCAAAGAAAAAATATAAGAATATCCTACAGGAAGAACAATTACTTTAAGATTATAAAATCCAATTCAGCTATTATAGCTAAATTGGATTTTATAATCTTAGATTTTATCTAGATATTTCGAGAAAACTCCCTCCTCTAACTAGGAGGGAGATGAATCGGAACGGTTTTTAATCTTTAACTCCTGCTTGAGAGCGAATATATTTCTCAATCATTTCTATTGTTGCTCCTCCAGTTGTTAAAATGCAATAACTTCTACTCCAAAATACGGGTTTCCAGTAATATTCTTTTAAATATTCACTATGTTTTTTCCTAATAAGTCTTGAAGAAACAGTCTTTAGAGTATTAACTAATTTTGCTAATTTCACTTGGGGAGGTGTTTCAAATAGTAAGTTCTTTGTTAATACATTTGTGTCTATATTTAGTTATTACAACCAAATGATATTTTAGATTGTATATTGAATGTCTATTGCTTTTGAATTCACTATTATTCATCTAAAAAACTCCTTTACAACTAAATTGAATTGCGATATAATTATAACATAAGGAAGAGGGAAAATCTATGAAAATCAATAAAGCTTTCAAATATAGAATATATCCTAATAAGGAACAACTGATTTTGATTCATAAAACCTTCGGCTGTACTAGATTTGTATTCAATCGTTTTCTTAATCAAAGAATTGAATTATACAAGAATGAAGAAAAATCAACTACTTATGTTAATCAAGCTAAAGAGTTAACAGCTTTGAAAAAAGATTTAACTTGGCTTAAAGAAGTGGATAGTGTTTCTCTTCAATCTGCACTTAGGAATTTAGATACTGCTTTTAAGAATTTCTTTCAAAAGAGAGCTAAATATCCTAGATTCAAATCTAAAAGAAACAATATCAAATCTTATACAACCAAAAACACTAACAATTCAATAAGAATAGAAGGCAGTATGTTGAAGTTTCCAAAATTAGGATTACTAAAAACTAAATTTCATAGAGAAATACCTAGAAATTATAAAATATTATCTGCTACTATAAGTCAAGTACCTACAGGTGCTTATTTTGTAAGTATTACTACTGAATTTGAAAAAGAAATAATTCAAGTTCCAAGTAACGGCAACATAGTAGGTTTAGATTTTTCAATGAAAGAACTGTTTGTTAGCTCTGAAAACCAAAGAGCCAAGTATCCTAGATTTTTTCGTATGTTAGAAGCTAAACTTATCAAGGCACAAAGGAAATTATCACGTATGGTAAGGTTTTCAAATAATTGGTATAAACAAAAGACTAAAGTGGCAAGAATACACTATAAAATAAAGAATTCAAGATCGGATTTTTTACATAAACTATCTACTCAATTAGTAAATAAATACAATGCTATAGCGATAGAAGACCTAAATATGAAAGGTATGAGCCAAACATTGAAATTTGGTAAAAGCGTATCTGATAATGGTTGGGGAATGTTCATTGCAATGCTTAAATATAAAGCTGAATTAAGAGGGAAACAACTTGTGAAGATAGACAGATTCTATCCATCAAGTAAAACCTGTTCAATTTGTGGTGCAGTAAAAAAAGATTTGAAACTATCAGAAAGAGTATATACTTGTGAGTGTGGCAATTCAATAGATAGAGACCTAAATGCAAGTATAAACATTAAAAATCAAGGTGAATTGTTGTTGCAATATTAAAATATTACAGGGTAGGGCTTACCCGTAGAGCTTGGTAATAATAGTAACCATTAGGTTACTACATCCCAAGAAGCCCCCTCAAAACCGTTTTATAGGTTTAGTGGGGGAGCATGTCACCTTATCTCCTATTCATTTACATTATTATAGGAAACTATTTTAGTGTAATACTTATATCCAATTACTAAACTATAGAACCAAATTCAAAAATTGTTTTTGCGTAATAAGGCTTTTGTTTATTATAATAATTGGTTCTAAAATTCTTTTGATTCACTGCATCGGGGAAATCTTGAGTTTCTAAACATAAACCACCGTATCTTTTAGTCTTTAATCCATTAGCAAGTATCAAATTATTATCTAGCTGACAACTTGTATATATAACAGCGACTTGCTGATCAGTTTTTACTTTCATGTATCTTCCAGTTTTTTCATTGCTTACTACTATATTAGGCTTGTCACTTAACCCTTTTAGAACGAACGCGTGATCGATACCCCCGACGGTTTGTACCTGTATATACTTAGATTCAACTGCTTGTTTAATTTTCTTTCCTTCGTTGAAATCAAGAGGGGTATTATCTATCTTTTCCAAATGACCTAATGGAATCAACTCATTATCTACTGGAACATAATATTTACTGTTCACCTTAAGTATATGGTCCAATATTAATCCTTCTCCAGCTCCTTCTAGATTAAAATAGGCATGATTGGTTAGATTCAATATTGTTTTTTCATCTGTATTTCCATAGTACTCAATAGTAAACTCATTATTATTATTTAGGGTATATAACACCTTAAAATCTACATTACCAGGAAAACCATCCTCCATATGAGGGCTGAAATAACTCAATTCGATTCCTATATCTTTATCGTTAATCATTTTTCTTACGTTCCATACTCTTTTGGATAAACCTGTTTCCCCACCATGTATACAGGCATTATTATCATTTTTACATAATTTGTATTTCTTATTATCTATACTGAATTCACCGTTTGAAATTCTACCGGCGACTCTGCCGGTAATACATCCAAAGTGAGGTGATTTTTCTTCATAATCCTTAATATTATTAAAAGATAATGTTATATTCTCCTTATATCCATTTCTATCAGGTACAATTATGTCCGTAATGATTCCACCATAATTCAAAATAGATATTTCAAGTCCTTTATCATTGCTAAGAGTATATTTAAATACATCTTGGTTGTTCTTAAGAACACCAAAATATTTCTTTTGTATATTCATCTTATCTCCTATCTAATAATTCCCTGTTGAAGTGATAAGTGCCGCATAATCTCCTATATTTTCTCCTAAACTAGCTGGAACAATCTTACATGTCTTTCTGTTAATTGGTAAGGCTTCTTCTCCAATAACATCATCTATTATACTCTTGAAATATTTCTCAGCTCTTGTATAGATACTTCCTATTATTATGAGATCTGGATTCAGAATATCTATTAAAATTGATAACCCTAATCCTAACTTATAAGCACTTTTATTAATAATTTCGCAACAAAAATTATCTTTTTTATTTGCCAGCTTAAAAATCAATGCAGTATCTATATTTTCTTTTTTGTAATTATGTAATAATGTATCTCTAGAAGATTCTATTTCTCCTTTAACAAGTTCAATAAGTGCAAGATTCTTAATTCCTGCTCCACTGCAATAGCTTTCAAAGGAACCTTTTTTTCCATAAGCAAGCGGTCCGTTTTTATCAATTCTAATATGTCCGATTTCTCCTGCTTGGTCATCAGTTCCAAGATATAATTTGTTGTCAAGTACAAGACCTGCACCTATTCCCGTACCGAATGTTAAAAATATAATATTTTTATAGCCTTTTCCTACACCTAACTTCCATTCTGCAACACAACAAGCATTTGCATCATTTAATAAATATGTTGGCAACGATAAAGCAGTTTCAAAATATTTTTTAACATTAATATTATTCCATTTGGGTAGATTAGGCGGACATAAGATTATACCTTTTTTACTATCTAAAGGTCCTCCACAACTAATACCTATACTACTTATTTGTTCTATATTAATATTATTATTCATAGATATTTCTTTAATTATTTTTACCATATAATCCAATATTTCTTCTGGTTCTTTATATGTATCTGTTAGAAACTTAATTTTATCTATTATATTGAATTTATTGTCTGATATAGTAACAGAGATTTTAGTTCCTCCTATATCTATCCCTATATAATACATTTAATCACCCTTTTTATTGTTGAATAATTAAATAGAATATTATAGGGCTGCATCAATAACACATTTTTTATTGGCCTAAGCTCCAGTAAAGTATACTTACTTTACTGTATACTAAATGTATTAGGACAGCCCCTTACTAATATAATCTTATTATTCCAATATTTTATTTTATAGTATCTACATTATCTGCTGTTATAACTTTTACACCTGTATTGATTTCTTTTTCAACTTCTTCACCTTTTATATGGTTATATGCCATTTCAACACCTTTGTAACCCATTAAATTTGGACTCTGAACCATTGATGCATCCAATATATTATTTTCAATTGCTGTTATTATATCACTTGATTTATCAAAACCAATAATACTAATTGTATCTACTTTTCCTGCTTCTTCCACCGCTTTACATATCCCTACTGTTGAACCTTCATTACATCCGTAGAAACCTACCAAATCAGGATTAGCAGTCATAATATCTGTAGCTTGATCTAGAGCTTTTGTTTTATCCCCATTACAATATTGTATTGATACGACTTCAATATCTGAATATGATTCTTTTATCTTATCAGTAAATCCTGATTCTCTTGATATTGAAGTACCAGAACCTGGTTGAGCATTAACGATTGCAACTTTTCCTTTACTTCCAATTTTTTCTGCTAAAGTATCTGCTGCTAAAGCTCCAGCCGCATAGTTATCTGTTGCTAAAAATGAAATATAATTTTCTGTATCGGCAGGTGAATCAATGATTACAACAGGAATGCCTGCATCATGAGCCCTGTCAATAACTGGAGCTAATGCTGTTTTATCTGATGGAGCAATCAAAATAGCATCTGCTTTTTGATTAATAGCATCTTCAGTCATCCTTGTCTGTTCATTAGGATCTACTTTTCCAGATGGAGCTCTGAATGTTAAATTAACTCTTTCTAATTCAGCTATTTTTTGTTCTGCTCCTGCCTTAACTGATAACCAATGCTCATCCATTGAATCCATTGTAATTAACACGAATTCAAGATCTTTATCACCTTTAACTTCTTCCTTACCTTCTTTTTTAGCTGAACACCCAATCATAGAACTAACAATTAAAATCAAAACCAATACTTGAGCTAATTTTTTCATCTTAACATCTCCTTATAAAGTTTTTATGTAACATCATTTTTTTCTATGTTTTATTCTATCAGCATAAACTGCTAGAATAATAACCACACCAATTAAAATTTCCTGCCAGAAAGCTGATACACTAAGCAGATTCAAACCATTTCTTAAAACACCTATTACAAGAGCTCCAATTAAAGTTCCGATTATTAAACCTTCACCACCAGCAAGACTTGTTCCCCCGATAACTGCTGAAGCAACTGCAAATAATTCATAACCCATACCTGCTGAAGGTTGTCCAGATGCAATTCTAGATGCCATTATTACACCTGCACATGCAGCTAAAAATCCACTGAATGTATATACAATAATAATTACTTTATTTGTATTTATTCCTGAAAGTTTTGTAGCTTCTAAATTACTTCCTGAAGCATAGATATAATTACCCAGCTTAGTCTTAGAGAGTATGAAGCTAAATATAACAGTTAACAAAATCATAATAATTGCAGGTATAGGAATATGTAATAATTTACCATTACCTATTACTTGAAATGATTTTGGAAGGCCGGATATTGGTATACCTTTTGTTATTACCAATGCAATACCTCTTACTATACTCATTGCTCCAAGAGTTACTACAAATGGAGGTAAATCCCCTTTAACGATAATTACTCCTGAGATAAAACCAACTAATGCTCCACTCAAAATTCCTACTAGAACAGCAAAAAATACATTATATCCATTGACCATTAGCATTCCAGATATAACTCCTGCTAAAGCCATATTAGAACCTATTGCTAAATCTATTCCAGCTGTAATCAAAACGAATGTTTGTCCAATAGCTATAATAGCTATAATTGAACTCTGCAATGCTACTGTTAATAAGTTATTTGTTGTAAAGAAATACTGTGAAGTGATACTGAAAAACAACATAAGAATCAAAAGCCCACTTAAAACAGATAATATTCTAAAACTTTCCGGTGTCAACTTGGACTTGAATTTTGTATAATTACTCATTTTATAAGCCTCCTTAATTAACTGTCGCTAAATTCATTATTTTTTCCTGTGTAGCTTCTTTTGTAATTAATTCTCCTGAAATAGTACCTTCTCTCATTACTAATATTCTATCTGTTATACCTAACAATTCAGGTAACTCAGATGATATAACCACTACTCCAACTGCTTGTTTTTTTAGATTGTTTAATATTTTGTATATTTCAGTTTTGGCTTGTACATCTATACCTCTTGTAGGTTCATCGAAAATCAATACTTTAGGCTTTTTATTAATCCATTTTCCAATGACTACCTTTTGTTGATTACCTCCAGATAGATTATTTATCTTTTGATTAATGCTTGGCGTTTTAATATTAAAATCTTTTACAGTTTTATCAGAAATTTTCTTTATTGATTTATTTTTTTTGATACCTAGTTTTTTAGAAATAACTGCTTCCATGTTAGGTAAAATGATATTATCTGCTACACTGAGGTTAACAGCTAATCCTTCATTTTTTCTATCTTCAGGAACATATAATATTCCATTTTTAACAGAATCTCTAGGAGAATTAATTTTTACCTTTTTGTTGTTTAGATATATATTACCTGAATCTTTTTTAATGGCTCCAAATATAGTTTTTGCCATTTCAGTTCTTCCACAACCAACTAATCCTGCAATACCTAGAATTTCTCCTTCTCTTATACTAAAATTAATATCACTCAATAAATTTTTTACATTAATATTTTCAACTTTTAATATTTCTTCTCCTACTTCTACTTCTACTCTTGGAAATTTATCATCTAAGGAACGTCCAACCATAAGACTAATCAATTCATCTATATTAGTATCTTTATATTCTTTTGTTGCAATATAAGTACCATCTCTAAAAACAGATACTCTATCTGCAATTAATTCTAGTTCATCCATTTTATGAGATATATAGATAATACCCTTTTTCTGGTTCTTCAATGTTTTTATAACTTCAAATAATTCACTTACTTCCTTTTCACTCAATGATGAAGTAGGTTCATCCATAATTATTACATCAGCATTCATGGAGATGGTTTTTGCAATCTCTACCATCTGTCTCTTTGAAACAGTTAAATCCTTTACTAAAGCTTTTGGATTAATATTGGCTTGTAATAACGATAAATATTTTTTTGATTCTTCTATCATTTTTTTCCTGTTAAGTCTGAAACCATTGACATGTTCTCTCCCTAGAAAAATATTTTCTGCTACGGATAAATGATGACATAAGTTAAGTTCTTGATAAATTACCCCTATTCCAATTTCCTGTGCATGTTTTGGTCCTTGAATTTTAACTTCTTTATCTTTATATTTAATTGTCCCAGTATCAGGTTTATGAATACCCGCTAGAACTTTAATCAATGTAGATTTACCAGCACCGTTTTCTCCCAACAAGACATGAACTTCACCAGGTTTCAAATCAAAATTAACATTATCTAATGCTTTAACTCCTGGAAAACTTTTTGATATATCTGATGCTTTCAAAAGATATTCCATTAAGAATCAATCTCCTTCCTATATACTGAAAAAGTATTCTTCCACCCACTTACACAATTCATGATATATTGGTAAATGGTATTCCTGAACAACCGGTGTAATATTTGAAGGAACATTTATGGTTATATCAAAATGTTTTTTCATACAACCTCCGTTTTCACCAGTTAAGGCTACACACGTCATTCCCTTTGATTTACCGACAACACCTCCATAATAAACATTTTTTGAATTTCCTGAGGTAGATATACCAAGAAATAAATCTTCTTTATTTCCTAGAGAAAAAACCTGTTGAGCAAAAATCAATTCAGGATTAACATCATTAGCAAAAGCAGTATTTAGTGCATTATGAGCACACAAATTAATTGCAGGTAATCCATATTGTAACTCACCAAGGATACTATCAGATAAAGCACTATTGATCCAAGGCAGACTATCTTTTTCCTTTAATTCCCTCTTTAGCATAAAACCTTTCATTAATTCCCCAATAATATGATCCGCATCTGCTGCACTGCCTCCATTACCACATACAAGGATTTTTCCACCACTCTCATATGTTTTTATCATTTCTAAAAAAGTGTTCCATATATTTTCTCTAACACTTATTAGTTCAGGTATTTTTTTTATAAAATCATTCAGGTTATTTTCTATCTTTTTAAGCTTGTCCCTATTTTCCATATAATCACCCATTAATCCATTCTAATATTGAATTATAATCATTAAAATCCATAACAATCCCATGTGCTCTTGCTTTAACAAGTCTATCTCGTTTCTTCAAATCAATACCTTGTAATGAATATTCATCACAAGCTACACCTAATGTAAGCGAACCATTATTAACTCCTAAATTTATTTCAACTTTTCCGTCACCAACAACTAGAATTTCATTAGGCTTATAAGATAACTCCTCAATAAGTTTTCTATATACAGCTTCTTTTGGACAAGCTGCTTTTCTATATGGTGCTCCTTTTGAATCCTCAAACAAATTCTCTACTTCAATAGCTTTCATTTCTTTTTTTATATCATCATCATCTGTACCACTTGCTATATAACATTTAATGCCTCTACTAACCAATTTTTCAATAAATTCTTTAGAACCAGGAACTCTGAAATCTATTGGCTTCATCTTACCTTGGAGCAAAGCATCCGCTCTAGTTCTAACCACTTCCAATAAAGCTTTATTATAACCATCTTTATATTCCCACTGATCTAATGGTTTACCTCCCCCAAGTTTAACTTGTTCAACAATCCATTGCATTTGAAAGATTGTCTGTACTCCTGTAGTATCACGAATAAATTCCTTTATTTTATCCGTTAATTCTTTATCCCTACCCATATAATATTGATGTAATTGTTCATATACATAGTCAAACATAATATCTTCCCAACCATGCCTTAACGTTGATATAGTTCCATCAAAATCAAATAGTGCACATTTAATATCTTTATTTTCCATTGCATTTAATTTTTCAAAATAAGGTTTCTCCAACTTTAAAACATAATTTTTCAAGATTTCTTCTTTACTTGCACTACCTGTTATACCAATTTTCTTAATTATAATGCTGGACATGAGGTTACATAATGATAATATATTTTCTTTTGAAGTTGAGTCATAAAAAGCAGCTAAACCTGCAATAAATCCATCACCAGCACCAACAATATCAATTTCACCTTCTACCTTGAAAATATCTTTTTTAAATGTTTCATTCTCAGATACCCATATAGAACCTTTCTCACCTAGAGTTACAATAATATCTTTATTTATTTTATTTGATATTTCTCTTGCAACAGAAACTATGTCCATACCATCAATATCTAAATTTAAATTATTAGCCATATTGATGAGCTCTTTATCATTAGGTTTCAACATTACATTTTTATATTTATGAGCATACTCTCTACTATCAACAATTATTGTTTTCCCATTTCTACCTAATTCAGATATTACTTCTCGTATTTTATCTGTCATTACTCCATTTTTTAATTGATCTTCAACAATAATTGCATCTACTTTTTTTGCCATTTCATTTAATCTATTAATGATATCTTCTTCAACCTTATTACTTATTTGTCCTAAATTCCAAAAATCCAATCGTGAATCTTCATATACAACATCTGAAATACCTTGTTTAATAGGCTTACAATATGCTGGTGTAACTCTCTCTTTAGAAACTATAATATGTTTAGTATTTACATTCTTCATATTTTCCAACAAATCAAAAACTATTGTCTTTCTCCAATCATCTCCTACAACTGTAATAAAATCTATTTCATCAACTTCTAAAGTAGATAAATTGTTTACAATATTACCAGCAGATCCAAGATAAAATTTTTCACTGACAATCGGTAATGGAAATTGTGGTGTTTCAAGAGATAATTCACTTAATTTCATATCCGCTTCCCAATAAATATCTAAACAGCAATCTCCTATAACACCAATTCTTTTCTTTGAAACTTTGTCTAAAATTCCTCTTAAATTTTGGAAATTCATTTATTCACCACTCTCTAACTCTTCTGATAATCTATTAAATATATATGGAATTGATTTCATATGATTTAATTCAAAATAAAATCCTCTTCCACCTAAACTTGTAGGTCTATTGATGATATTTTTTCTTGGTCTGTAATAGTAATGAAAATGCTCCTTACTTACATCTTTCTTGTAATTTCCTAATGGAATAAGATCAAAATTGGCTGTAGTTATTTTATTTGCTCCTAGTTTCTGGTTTCTTACAATTGAAAGTGCCTTCAAGAATACTTCAGGTCCCTGTACAGATGAGCCAAAGTTCATATGTACCCCTCCATCTAGGTCTTTTATAGAATTACAGAAGATCTTAAAATCTTCACCGCTTGTATATCCCAGAGCCGCATAATCAGCAGTTGGATGTTGATGGATTATATCTGTACCAATACTTATGTGATATGTTGCAGGAATATTATTTAGATATGCATTATAAAAAACACAGTACTCTCTATATGGAAACTTTTCTTTATTAGTATGTATATAGTTAGCTAAACTCTCTCCATATCCCATTCCATTTTTGTAGCCGATCTGTATAGCTTCATTCATCCATCTGCCTGTTTCTTCCCACATTCCAAAAGAACCATCTTCAATTGCAGTAGGAACATGTTCTGAAGTACCTCCTAAATACGCCAATTCAAAATCATGTATACTGCCTGCACCATTAGATGCGATATGTGTAACATATCCTCTTTTAATCATCTCAATTAAATATTTTGATAGTCCGCATTTAATTACATGAGCACCATAGAACATGGTAACTGGTTTACCATTTTTCCTAGCTTCTACAATGGCTCTTATGAAATCTTCTATCTCCTCATAATCATTTCTTAAATCTTCCACTTTTTTGATTTCCATTAGATTATCAATTCTAACTAAATTATGCCTATTAGCAGCTGTAAAAGTTTTGTTCTTAGAAAAGTCTATTTTCTTGGGCTTAAACATATTATCACCTTCCTATAATTATACCGTCTAACTAAATTTGTTATATCCTCTAACTAATTGCATAAAAATTATTTACTCACATTTTTCATTATTAACTAGAATCTTCTCAAACACAGACATTGCTATACCTTTTAAACAGGAGTTCTTTACTTTTGATAAATATATTTCTGGTGTATAATAATTTCTAAATATTGATTTCTTAGTTACCACTTCTTTTATTTTAGTAGTTATAATTTTCTCACCTAAATCAATAATGTTACCACCTATAACAATACTTTCAGGTTGGAACATATGAATTAATGATATAATTCCACTTCCTAATGCAACTATGCTCTCATTAATTATTTTATTGTATCTTATATCTCCTTGTATTGTTTTACTAACTATGTCTTCCCATTTAACTTTTTTACCTTCTAATTCATAAATCTTTTCCTTTATTGCTCTTATTGAACTATATACTTCTAAACATCCTCTATTACCACAATCACAAAGTTTGCCTTTATAATTAATTGTTAAATGTCCGAATTCACCTGCATAGGAATTATCATTACGATACTGTACTCCATTAATAATAATACCTGCACCTATACCTTCCATAACACTAATATATACAAAATCGCTGTAATTTTTTCCTACTCCAAAATATTTTTCAGCAATTGCTCTTGCATCTGCATCATTTTCCAAAAATATAGGATAATTAAGATTCTTTCCTAGCATCTCATCAACCTTTATATTAGAAAAATTATTAAAATATGGTGGTTTTAAAATTGTTTTTGTACTTAGATCTATTGGTCCTGGTGCAGCAACACCAATTCCTACTATTTTTTTTCTACTATTTCTCTGTACTATTTTTTCTATAGATTTATTTAAATTAGACAAAACATCATTTAATGTTTCACCTTTTTCGATATTTCCATTAATAGAGTCCTCAATATCTCCTCTAATATTTATTACTGCAACTTCATAAAATGGTCTTCCCCAATGGACAACTATTGCATTCATATAGTTTCCATTCAAACTCAGCAAAGTTGGCTTTCTTCCTGCTGAAGTTTGTTCTATACCTACTTCTTGTAATGCTCCTTCAGCTATTAGAGAAGTAACTATAGGAGATATACCGCCTTTTGTCATCCCTAATTTTTTTGCTAATTCGGTTCTTGAAATAGGTCCATATTTCAAAGTAGTAAGAATAACCAACATTCTATTATGAAGTTTTACTTCTATTGAATCTCTTCTTTTATTTGACACCATATTACTATACCTTTCTTTGTTAGACCGTCTAACTTTATTAAAAGTATACAATTATTTTTTGTTTTTGTCAATATGTTTAATAAATTTTAATAATAATTAAAGCAAACTTATTTTTATAAGTTGCTTTTATGCTACATTACATTTACTATTATTCAACACTATATACAATTATGTCAATTAAATCTTTTTAAATGATTACTTAAACCCCTTACCCAACACTTCACTCGTATTAATTATTATAACCAAAGCATTTTTATCAGCTTTTATAACACTCTCTTTCAGTTTAGTAAACTGCTGTTTAGTAACTGCAGTCATAAGAACACTATAATCTTTTCTACTATACATTCCTATTCCATTAATCTTAGTTATACCACGGCTAGACTTTTTCATTAACTCCGAAGCAACTTTTTCTTCATGAGCAGTAATAATATAGCACATTCTAATACAATCAAACCCATTAACAACAAGATCACTTACTTTCCCACTGACAAATATCATAATCAATGCCAGAAGTACATTTTCTGGATTATGTAATATTAAACTTCCGAAAAGTACTATACTTCCATCAATAATAATTAAGATTTTACCTATAGTCATATTCTTGAATCTAGTAATTAATAACTGCCCTAAGAGTTCTGTTCCTCCACTTGATACATTATATCTATAATTAATACCCACCGATATACCAAGAAAAACTCCTCCATAACCTGCACCTATGAGAGGATTATCAGTCATAGGCGGCAAAAAAACTAATGCATCAATTAAAAAATTCAATATAGTAGTAACTATCAAACATCTTAATGTATAAGAAAAATCTTTTATTCTAAATGACATTATCATTATAGGTATATTAAGTACATAAGCAATCAACCCAACACCCCATGGAAAAAATCTATTAATAAGAAGTGCAATTCCAGTAACTCCACCTCCAACAATATTATTAGGTTTGATAAAAAGATTTATTGCCAATGCATAAAAAATACAACTTATTATTGTAAAAAGATAACTTTCCAATCTGCTTTTATTTAATTTGATGCCCATATTACTTCCTCCTATTAAGAGAATTAATTGCAGATAATGAAAACTGACATAGTAGTATTTACTCAACTTTTCCACTTCAATATTCTATGTAGACAAGCTAATTAGAAAGTTTTATAAAATAAAAATATAAGTATTTCTTCTTTTTATTCCAAAACCAGACCTTTGCCCCTTTATTTGCCTGCACTATATCAAAAGTGGAAAAGTTAAGTTATTAATAATACCATATCAGCATATCAAATCAAAAATGTATACTAACTAATCAAAATCTTTAATTTATTTAAACCAAAGAATTAATATTCCATTCTCCACATATATCTTCTTACAGTTAATGGATGTCCTCTATGATCGGCAAGAGCATCTGCATATCCTCTAAGAACTACTCCTGTGACTATTGATGCAAAATAACCTTTTAGATCTTCATCAATATCCTTCATATCAAAATCTGCTGCATCTATCAATACGATTTTATTTGTATATTTTTTACAGAAAGAATAAGCTCTTTCATCAAGGTATCTTGACTTATCGATACCCTTAATAATGATAAAAGGTACATCTGCATCAGTGATTTCAAATGGTCCATGGAAATATTCACCTGAATGGATAGCATTAGAATTAATCCACTGCATTTCCATCAACAAACATATAGCAAATGAATATGCTGGTCCATAATTTCCTCCACTTGCCATAGTATATATGACTTTCTCTCTTTTATAATTCGCACCGAACTCAATAGCCTTGGATGAATATTTTTCAATATTAGCTTTAAAGATTCCATCCATTTTATCAATACATCTACAAGCTCTCTCATACTTTTCATTAGGCTGGATTGCATTAAGAATTTTGAATATTAGACAATGTAGAATAGTGTGATTATGATTAGTCATATCTGGTTCATCCAACCAATCATAGTGAATAGGATATTCTGTAGTTTCCCATAGTGGTGAGCCTATATTATGTGATAAGGAAATTGTCAAAGCCCCTTTTTCCTTAGCTAATCTAGTAGCCTCAACTGTCTCCGGAGTTTTACCTCGCATAGAACATGTTATTACTACAGAATCTGTTCCTAATGCTTTTGGAATTCTGTGAACAAATTCATTAGCTGTATATACTGTAGCTGGTATCTCACATTCACAATCCAATATGTATCTAGCTGGCATCATCAAAGCCATAGAACCTCCACAAGCAACAAAATAAAAATGATTGATGTTTTTCTTCACTTGTACTGCCTTTGTAGCTGTGTTAATTTGTTCCATATGTTCTCTCTTCATGATTAATTACTCTCCTTTATATTTTTTATTATTATTTTATAAATTATATACATTTAATATATAACATTATATAACGTTATGTTTTTGAGTAGATTATTCTTTATTTTATGCTTGTACATGAAATAAAGAATTATCATAACTAACCTTTAACCGATCCTGCTGTCAGACCTCTAATGAATTGCTTTTGCATTGATAAGAAAATCAGTATCATAGGTATTGATGCAATAACAATTCCAGCTAACATAACTGTATAATTAGCTTTCATATCTCCTTGAAATGTCATTAATCCTATAGGTATTGTCATTATCTCTTTACTCTCAAGAAAAACGTTAGCAAATAGGAATTCATTCCATACAAAATTAAGATTAACAATTGCACAAGAAGCAAAAACAGGTTTACTTATAGGTACAATAATCTTGTAAAATATCTGAAAACTGTTATATCCATCTATGTAAGCTGCTTCCTCTAGTTCTTTTGGTATTGTAATGAAATATGCTCTCATCAAAAATACTGTAAACGGTATACGAAATGCTATATATGGTAGAATCACAGCAAAATACGTATTATATAAATTCATTGCCTGTAACATCTTGTAAAGAGGCACTAAAGCAACTTGTTCCGATAGAGCCATTCCGCCAAGAATTATAAAGAAGATAATGTTACCTCCTTTTACATGAAATCTTGTAAGTCCATAAGCTAATAATGCACTGATTGTAATGATTAATATCAATGAAGCCGAACTTACTATAAGTGAATTCTTAAAATAAGAAAATAATCCTTTTCCCCATGCTTCAGCATAATTGCTGAACAGCCATTTACTAGGTAATGCTAATGAATTATTGAAAAGTTCATTATTGCTTTTCAATGAGTTTATCAGTAACCATATTAATGGGAGAAAAATACTTATTACCAAGATAATAAAGAATATGTTCAATAAAACAGATAATATTTTATTCTTTTTTGTATTATTTATCTGTACGCTCTCGTTAGCTAACATGGCTACCCTCCTATACTTTACCTGATTTAGTTACAACTATCTGTATGATTGAAATAGTAACGGTTATTATGAAAATCAATACTCCTGTTGCCGCTGCCAGACCCATTTTGTCATGTAGGAATGCGTTCTGATATAGATATACTCCCAGAACCTGAGAACTGTTGCCAGGACCTCCACTAGTTGTTGAGTATACTTCTGTAAATAGTTTAAACGCACCAATGATAGTAATTATTGAACATACCAATAATTGTTCTTTTACAAGGGGAATCATTATATTAACAGCTCTTCTGAATGGTCCTGCCCCATCAATAGCAGCTGCTTCCAAATAATCTCTCGGTATATTTTGTATAGCAACAACCATAAGCAGAGTTATATATCCTGTAAACTGCCATTGACTCATAGCAATAATACAGTAAATAGCTGTTTTAGAATTTCCCAACCACGACTGAGTTAAATTCTCTAATCCCATTGCACGCAGTGCAGAATTAAGAAGTCCGACATCTGGTGAATAGATAAATGTAAATAATAGACCAACTGCAGTTAAAGAGATCAGTGCTGGTAAAAAATATATATTTCTATAAACATTCCTTAATCTTCCTGTTAGTTTACTTTCCAATAGTAATGCAATTACAGTACCAAAGCCTACTTGTACAATTAATGAAATAACTGCATACATAATATTATTTTTCATCATTATTGGGAAAGTATCATTTGTAAATAGTTTTATATAATTATCAAAACCTGCAAATACTTTTGTTGAAGAATACGATGATAAGTGAAAAAAACTATAAATGAAGTTACATATAACTGGTATATAAACAAAGAATAGAACCATGAATAATCCCGGTATTATATAATAGTAAGGAACTAGTTTTTTCCTTTTCATCATAATATCCACCACCTTTCTGATAAGAAAGGTGCACCTATGAAGATAATAGAGCACCTAACATTTTAATTATTCAACTTCTGTACTGGATGTATTTCTAGCTTCCTCTGCTACCTTTTGAATCTTTTCCATGACTTCTTCTGGAGTTATATCCCCATTAGTAAGATCAGAAATTGATGTCAAATATTCATTGGCAATAGTTGAATACAATGAAGCATCAAACCATCCAGACATTGTCTTAGCGCTTTTTATTACTTCATAAGCCTCAAGCAATTTCTGGTCTTCAAGTCCTTCTACAATTCCAATTCCTGCATTGAACCATCCAACCTCTTGGACTTCTTTTTTACCCACTTCAGGTCCTGTAAAGTATTTTAGAAATTCTATACTTTCTTCTGGATATTTAGTATTAGCAGAAACAACAAAACCTTCTGGTGAACCAGTTAATAATGTTGGGTCTCCTTCCCCTTCAATAAGTGGGAAACTAAACATTCCATAATTCAAGTCTGGATTTTCCTCAGCTAGATATGTAATTTCAACTAATTCTGCAAAAAACATAGCAGCTTTTTCTTGAGCGAAATTATTACGAGCCATATCATGTGGTAAACCATTTACAGAATCATTAAAATATGGAATTAATTGCTGATAATACTCCAATGCCTTTAAATAATTAGGATCAGTAAATTCTCCTGTCGCAGGTTCTAGGTCTTTTAATCTGGTATCATTATCGACTAACATCTGATTAAGACTTCCTATGTAGTGAGATGATGGCCATTGATCTTGGTTACCGTATGATATAGGTGTGATGTCCTTAGCTTCTAAAGCCTCACATACTTCAATAAACTTGTCCCAAGTTTTTGGAATTTCCAAGTTGTTCTCCTTAAAAATATCAATGTTATAGAACATCATCTTAGCATCTAATCTAAATGGTATTCCATATAGGATATCACCACTTCTGTACTCATTGACTTGTGATTCAAGAAGTGAATTCTTCCACTCCTGATCATTATTAAAAGATTCTGTAAGATCCATGATCAATCCTTCTCTTAAAAAACGTTCTGAAAATTCTCCTGACCAACTGAAAAAGACATCTGGACAATCTTTACTTCCTACTACTACTTTTATTTTTTCCTTATACGGCTGATTCTGAGCACTCGATACAACTATATCAATATCAGGATGATCTGCTTCATATTCTGCTACTATTTTTTCAATAAATGAATTGAAAGGTTCATCAGGAAATCTGTGAAATAATTTGATTACTTTTTTTTCTTTATCTTCCCCATTACTTACATCATTGGATTTACTACATGCTGTTAACGAAAACAACATAACAACTATTAGTAACACTCCAAAAATTCTACCTAATCTTCTTCTCATATTATTGTCCTCCCATAATAGTAATAATAAAGTTTTGGATACATCTAAAAACTAAATATATAATTTATCTAAATTCTCTTTTAAGTAGAAAACCCTTCATTGATAAAAGAGAAATAGCATTCATTATATCTTAATTGAAGCTTTTATTTCCTATAACTCTTACCAAAACCAAATGCCCCATCACAGCTACAAATACTAGATGAAAAAATTGCTGCTCTATATAGATTAGCTCTAACTATTAAATCTTTATATTCTTCTATTTTCGTAATACCCTTATTTCCTGATTCATCAGAAAAATCAACTGCGTATTTCATATCATTGATATAGCCAGTCAAGAAAGCTGTAATAAATGAATCACCTGCTCCCATTGTATCAACTGCATCAACTAAACAAGGAGACTGTTCATAGAACTTACCATCTACTAATAGTAATGCTCCTCTTGATCCTCTAGTTGCAATAACTATATGTTTACAACCATATGAAATGATATTTTTCATCAATTGAGTGATATCTTCATCTTTCATCTCACTACATGAAATACTTGCACAGTCGAGATACTTACAGCATCGTTCTAGATAATCTTCAGTATAACGATTAGAAAAATCCATAGAAATGAACTTACCGTATTTTCTTACATCAACTAAGTCATTTTCTATAAAACTGAAACAGCTTGTATGTACAATATCAAAATCATTAATATAAGAAAAATCTATTTTACTAAGACCTAATGGATGCTTTGCAGATACACCACCTTTGTTAGAACCTACAAATACTCTGTCACCCTCCACTAATTTTACCTCTGAATACCCATTTTCCCCCTGAAAAAATCTACAATGATTCATTTCTATACCTAATGATTTTGAAGTCTGATATACATGTTTCCCTGCCTCATCATCACCAAATACACCAAGATAAGAAGCTTTTATACCAAGTATATTTGCATAAACTGCGAAATTCAAAGCATTGCCTCCAGGATACATTGTTTTTGTATTAATGTATCTATCTACAACATTATCTCCCAATCCAAGCACTAGTAGCATATTGATGCCCCCTTAAAAGTATTATGTTTTATCTATACATTTATTATATTACGTTATAATACCAATTGCAACAAAAAAAATAATATATTGTATAATTTGTTGGTTTTATATATTATTTTGTAGATTTTTTATACATATTATACAAAAAATATTATGGTTAACTTTTAGTATTTATTGTGCATTAATTAATACGCAATATTATTATTTTACAACTAATATAATTAATCACTTAACAAGTTATTATTAAATACTTATATATATAATATTATTAATTAGTCTAATATATAATTAGAATAATATACAATTTATCTTTCAATTAATTATATTAATTTTTTATGTATTAAAATGTATCATAACGTTTATGGAAATATGGATTAATAATCACTTTAAGCATTTAGTTGAATAGATATGTAAAAATAAGATAAATGATATCCATATAATAATAAAAACTGATTCACATTAGCAAATCAGCAATTATATTATCATTTTGAATTTTTTAGGATTGACTACTTGTCTACTATTATGTATAGGATTTCCCATTTTATCATAACAGACACATCTGAGTAATAGCAATGGAGTATTACTTTCTATATTTAATAACTGGGCTTCTTCGTCGGTTGCATAACATACATCTAATTCTGTCCTACCTTCCAATGGGACGGTCTCATGTTTATTCAATAACTTATAAAGGGAACCCTCTAAATTATCAGTCAAGAGAAATGAATATTCTGTTGAAAAACGAGTATCTTCTACCATAACAGGTTCATCGTCACAATAACGTATACGTTTAATTGATAAAACATTAGCGACACTGTCATCCAAGCCTAATTCTCTTTTATCTCTATCAGTAGCATTAATTAATCCTGCAAACAATAAAGTAGCAGATGGTACTTTCCCTAATATTTCACAAGACATACTAAATCCCATAAATTTATTCATATTTCTTACGAGTTTGACTTCCGCTACAAAAGTTCCTACTCCTTGTTGTTTAACTAGGTAACCTTCTTCTACCAACTCACCAATAGCTTTTCTTACAGTGATTCTACTAACCTGATATTTTTCACTCAGTTCAATTTCCGTAAGTATCTGATCCCCTGGTTTCAAAATATTATTAGTAATATCATCCTTGATAGCTTCAATTAATTGTCGGTATAAGGGCACACTCGAATTTTTATCAAGTGGTGTTCTATCCATGGCTTTCTCCTTTTTATTATATATTCTTTACCTCTTCATTGTTAGTATATCATAATCCATAAAAAAAACAAAGACATGTTATAACAATTCATTACAACTGTATACGTTTACTTTCTCTATTATCAAAAGTATAGATACTATCAAATCCTGCTGCCTTAATTATATCATAAGCTTTTTCAAAATCTCTTCCGATATCTTGAATATTGTGAGAATCTGAACCTAGAGTAATAATTTCACCGCCTGCAGCTCTATATAGTTTTAATATTTCTAAAGAAGGCATTGGCTCATTCAATCCTTGTCTCAAACCAGAAGTATTTATTTCTATACCTTTATTCTTATCAATCAATCTTTTGAATATTTGAGATAATTCATCTTTATATTTAGCTAAATTAACTTTTATATTATTTTTCGAAGCATATCTCTTAATCAAATCCAAATGTGCAAGGCAATCAAAATCTTCATTGTCAGCCAACTCATATACTTCTTCTAAATATCTTTTACTATAAATGTCTATTATACTATGATTATAATTGATCTGACTAAGATCCAGATTCCTTATTTTATGTACGGAGGCAAGCACAAAATCAAATTTGTATGATTCCAATATCCTGTTTGCTTTCTCGTGTTGTAAATGCTGCTGTCCTAATTCAATAGCTTTTTTGATTATTATTCTATCACTGAATTTGTCTTTACACTTATTGATAGCTATAAAATATTCATCCAAATATGCTTCATTGAATCTATAGCTAGCTACTCCATCTATGTAAAATTCATAATGATCTGTAATTGCGATTTCCTTGAATCCTTTGTCTATAGCTGATCTGCACATATCTTCCATAGATGAATTCCCATCAGGTGAAATACTGCTATGCATATGATAATCTTGATAAATTCTTTTCATAATCATGAATAACTCCTTCTAGATAAAATTATAATTTTTATCCTATTGTCAATTCTGTTATTAATATTTATCAACCCATAAATTATATCACATTATGTCGACTAAAGCTAAATGGTGACATATAGTAAATAATTATATCTTGATTGTATTATAACATTATGATACAATATACTATGTTACAATACAAGTCTATTTATCATAAGGAGGTAATCTTAGTGTTTAATTTCAATGAAAAAGAATTTTTGCAAACAGAACAAAGTGGTTTAGATATCATCAAAGACGTAGAAACTACGGTGGATAAAATATGTAATGAAGGCTATAGCAATATATTCTTTGTTGGTATAGGAGGTACAATTGCTTATGCAAAACAAACTGAAAGTATTGTAAAATCTCACTCCACATTAAATCTTCATGTTGAAAATGCTGCAAATCTAGTTGCTTTAGGAAATTTTCATCTTAACAAAAACAGTATAGTTGTTATCGAATCAAAATCAGGTGATACAAAAGAAATCGTAGAGGCTGTAGATTATGTACATAAAATTGGAGCAAAAGTACTTGGATACATTGGAAACGAAAATTCAATATTATCTGAGAAAGTAGATTATGTTATTAATGGCAATAGCGGACCTTATTATTTTTGGTTTAGTACATCACTTAGGTTTATGTATAATAATGGCGAATATACTGAATATGCAGATTTTATCGAGAACATACAGAACCTTCCTGCTATACTTTGTCAAGTGCAGAAAGATGCAGATAAGAAGTGTGAAATCTATGCAGAAAAATATAAAGATGCTCCAATACAATATTTCATTGGTTCTGGTAATCTAGAGGGATGGGCTTATTGTTATGCTATGTGCATATTAGAAGAAATGCAATGGATGCGTACTAAATTCGTATCTGGTTCCAACTTCTTCCATGGAACACTGGAGGTTATTGATAGAGATACTAGCGTAATACTTTTTAAAGGTGAAGATAACTCACGTGTTATAATGGACCGTGTTGATGATTTCGTTCAAAAAATCAGTGCCAATGTTACTGTTTTTGATACTAAAGATTACTCTTTTGATAATATAGATGAAAAATATAGAGAATTAATATCTCCTTTTATCATGAGAGCGATCTGCCAGAGAATCTCTGTTCATCTTGAGCATAAGAGAAGACATCCTCTCGCTATTAGAAGATATTACAGGTGTTTGGATTATTAAAATCCGAATCATAGGATTAGTATTGTTGGTAAAATAATATGATACTAGTTATTTATAATTTAAGTACAAACCCAATTCAACTATACATCTGAATTGGGTTTTATCATAAAATTCTATGTAATATAGATATTGAAAATTACTTTCTTTAGTACCAAACATTTTTGAGTTTATATTCTATACAACATCTATTTGTTTTTTCCCTCTTACATATAACAATACAGAAACCAAAGTTACTATACTTGCCAAAAGATAAACATACGGTATGTCCATAAACTGAACTAACATTCCTGATAAATATACACCAAGAGATCTTAGCATTATTACCACAAATCTTATGATAATGAATGTTTGTCCAAGAAATTTCTCTTCTATTTCAGTCTGAATTGAGGTCCTGAATCCAAGGGGACAAAAAGATGCCGCTAATCCAACAAGTATTGACCCTACCATAATCGTCAAAACAATTGTCGAATATCCAATCAATAGATAGCTGACACATGAAATTATAAGTCCCGTTGTAACCAATAACTTAGTTTGTATTTTCCTATTTTTCTTAAGTACCAGAAAAGAACCTATAAACATCCCTACGCCTTCCGCCATAGTCACATAACCATAGAATTCTTCAGCCAGTCCAATCTTTTCTGTAATGACAAAAATCAATAGAGTGGATGATAATCCGATACCTAACATAAAAAAGCTCCATGAAACTAGAGTTTTCTGTATAAATGTATTATGACTTATTTCTTTAATTCCCAATTTAACAGTTTTAATTAAATTCTTTCTACCCGTTGGTCGAAAAGTAGAGTCTTCTCTATATTTAATAAAGAGATATATAAATGAAATTATCAAAAAAGTAAAAGCATTAATAATAACAATTCCCGCAAAACCCGTTTTACCGACTATTAAAGTAACTAAAACAGGGCTGACCATTATGGAAATAGAATCTAGAAGTGAAAGACTCGAATTAACTTTCAACAAATATTCTTTATCAAATAAACTTGGTATAAGTGTATGATTAAGAGTTCTAGCAAAATCATCTAAAACACCTAAGATAAAAGTGATCAGATAAATAAAATAAATCGACTGGTTAAAAAGTAACAAAAGTAGAATAAAAAATCTACATATATTAATACATATAATGACTTTCTTCCTGTCAAAAGAATCAATAATCAATCCACTGACAAATAGATAAACCACAGATGGTAATAATTGAGACAATAAAAAACCACCTATTACCATGGGAGAGTTAGTCAATTTATATAAATAAATAAGTACACCTATATCAAAAATATAATCTCCGAACGACGAAATTACAGTGGATATCATAATCAAAACTAAATCTTTTTTCTCTCTATAATTAGAATTTCCCATAATTTCTCTCCTTAAAGCTATTAATAGATAATAGGATTAAAATAAAATTTAATCCTATTATACAGATTCTAGTACTCTTTATAATGTTGAGAATCAATTATTTCTGTAAAGATATCTTTCTTCTCTCCCCATTTAGCGCTTGCTAATAACATTTTTTCACCTCCCTTGAATTCTTATATTTGAAATAATTTCATTAATAAAATATAATCTCTCATTAACATCAAATAATATGTATGTGTCAATGAAAAATAATATCATGAAATTGTTTCATTTAAATTTAGAAGAACTATTCAATCTTAGCATATATCAACATATGTACCTGTCTTTTCAATGACTTTTCTATATTTTTCTTCTCCTAATTCAGGGAACTCAGTAACAAGCCAAAAAATCTTCTCCATAGCTTTCTTCCATTCTTTACATTCTGGATAAGGTGCTGTAATATCATGCTGAGTCCGTAATGTTTCTCCTCTGCATCTACCACCGCAATAATATTTCATATCACAATTCATGCATTTTTCATTTAATTGATCAATACGTAGATTAAGGAAGAAGTCTCTCACTCTAGACTGTTCAAATTGTTCAATATAATCTTCATCAAATAGATTACATATCTTATGTTCTTCATCAAATATGTTTAGACATGGATAAACATCTCCTGTAGGAGAAATCATCACTGTTATTACTCCTGCACCACAAGCAATCATTCTATGTGAGAATTTGGTTGCCATCACAAGTCCCATGAATGAAGTATCATCAAGATCGTCCATAAAACTAGGATCTTTATATATAAGTTTAATGATTTCATCTAAATACCTATTTACTGAAACCGCCTTCAAGTTATTTACTGCTCGTCCAAGATTCATCAATGGAACCATCCTTATTTTTTTGACTCCTAATGATCTACAAAGATTAATATAATCTTCAATCAAATGGATATTGCCACTGTGATAAACCATGTTGGTCTGTGTATCCACATCATATTTTTTTAATAACTTTATCTTATTGATTGTTCTATCATATGTATTCTTCCCTCTTATGGCTTCATGGGATTCCTTGTTAGGACCATCAAGAGAAACTTGAACATTAATATTATATTTCTTTGAAATCTCTGCGAAATGCTCGTCTATTAGCAAACCATTTGTTGATAACCCTATCTGAAAATCCAATTCATTCGCATATTTTATCAACTCAATAAACTTATCTCCTAGAAGAGGCTCTCCGCCTAGGAATGATAATTTTTTCTGTCCTTTATCCATTATAGCTCCAACACGATCAAGAGCTAATTTAGCTTGATCTATGTTCATACTAGGTAAATCTTTACTCTCATAATCAGCTACAGAACAATGTTTACATCTTAAATTACAATTCATAGTCTGTAGAAAAGTTATTTTATTAGGTTTTTTAGGTAATTGAGTGACTTTTCTTGGTTTCTTAGAAGTATAGATAACTTGACTTTCGATTAGTGGTTTCATGAATTCCTGAACCATATTCTGAATTTGTTCATTAAAATCCTTAAATACTATTCTTGATATTTCTTCAACTGTTTTTTTACCATCAATATTTTTAAGAAAATCTAATCCTTGATACGTGGTTGCAATCCAAAAAGGTATATCAGGAAAGATAATGATATAGTTACTGTTTTTTTCAGAAAAAATACTATACCTTGCTACCTTAATCTTAGCTGTATTATTCAACATGGTAGATTATCACCTCTTATATTTTTACTTAATAATACCACAAATTATTAAATTTAGTAAATATTTTTTTACTTTTTTGAATATAGTAAATATAGTATTTATATACACTATTTTTTATAAGTGAGTAAACATTATATTAATATTTTAATTAAGTCTATTAAATAAATACTATTTTAACATAGAGTAATTTAATCAGGTAATCATAACCGGATAATTAATTATATTAAACATGATAATAATAACATTGTATTATTTTATTTTTAGAATTATATTACATTTGTTCTTAAATAATATGCTATAATTGGTATATTATTCACTATAATAACATTATATATATTTGTTATATATCTTTATTATTTTATCATGCTTATATTTATACACAATTAATTAAAGTATATTAATTTTCATAATTTAATAATAATTAGTAATACACAATAAAATTCTTCATATATTATATAGAGGTTTTTTATACTGCATGTATTAAGAAGATTTGTGTATCCAAAAAAATAATTCGAAGGAGAGATAAATATGAAAAAATTATTATCAGTTTTAGTTATTTGTTCATTAATGACAGTATTATTTGGTGTAGGTGCAACTACAGCATCAGCTTCAACAGGAGATAAGTATATTCTTGTAAATTATGACAGCGGTAAAGGTCTAACAACTAATTGTGATAACATACAACAGAATGATTTAGTTTTAAATAATAACCAAACATGGCATATTGTTGAAAAAGGTACTACTTGTGATAATAGAAAATATTATACTATTGAAAATTATGCAAGTGGAAAAGTAATGGGCGTTGAAAATAGCAGTACTGCAAGATATGCTAATGTTCAACAAGAATGTTATACTGGTTGCGATAACCAGTTATGGTTTATAGATTATTGTGAAACAAAAGATTTTGCAGCATACTATCATATTGAAAATAAAAATAGCGGTAAATTATTATCAGTCGCTGCACCATACGGAGCGGAAGGTTCTAATGTACAACAATATGAAAATTGTAATTACCGTGACCAATTGTGGGCAATTTTATCACTGGAGGATCATTAAAAATTTTAAATATCTAATAATATAAAAATATATTTTTTCTTAATAAAGTATAATCAACCAATTTTAATTAAATATAAAACTGAATATTAATATTATACTAAACCCTCAAAAATTATTCTATATATAAGGGATACTTAGTATATTGTTAATATATCATGACCTTTGTAAAACCAATCTAGCTATATAGGCTAGGTTGGTTTTCTATTCAGTAACAATCTATAATTTTAGAATTAGGTCATATATTTAATAGCTATTATAATTTTTTTATAACAGAAAAGTATTATCCCTTAATTAAGCTGATCTATATTCAGATGGTGTACACCCCACTAGTTCTTTGAATACCCTATTAAAATTTCTAAGACTCTCAAATCCACATTCCAACCCAATATTAAGAATTTTCATATCCGTATTAGTAAGAAGTCTCTGTGCACTATTAATTCTTAGTCTATTAATATATTTATTGAACTTATAACCTATCTTGCTATTGAATATCCTTGATATATAGAATTTACTAAAACCCAAGTCCTTTGATATACTATCTAAACTGATATTCTCTCTATAATGTTTTTCCGTATATTTTAATATACTCTGAATGGTATTATCATAAATCTGTTTGCTATCATCATATATGAAGTTACTGGACATACATCCCATTATTGAATACAAAAATCCTCTTACTATATTTTCATCATCACCATTTTCCTTCTCATAACGCAGCATCTCAATTAAATCCATTACTCTATCATCATATGTATTCTTGGGGAAAAAATAAATAGCTAGACTTTTTTCCTTAATATTATTAAAAAATTCCCCTATTATATCTGGTGAAAAAAGCAATATTATGCTTTTGGAAAAATCCTTAGTATAGTAACTATGAATATCATTTTGGAAACTTATTGCGATGTCTCCCTCATCTAAATCTTTGATGCTCTCATTAATATTAACCTTAATACTACCCTCTACAATATAAATCAACTCAATATATGAGTGCAAATGTGCAGGAAAAGTAATATTAACACTACTTCCTATAGTATAGAAATAATTATTATCTGATTCTCTTATTTCATAGAAAGGATACATGGATTATACCTCATTTCAATTATAGTGCCCTATAAAGAATCTAACATTTATAGCAATATTTGTCTATATTATATTAAGATATCGCTAGATAATTAATATATTTTTTTATACTATATATTTATAAGTTAATTAAAAAAATAGTATTTGGGAGTGATTCAAATGAATAAAAAAGCATTAATCGTTCAAGGTGGATGGGCAGGACATGAACCAAAACAGATATCAGATGTCTTCAAAAATATCTTAATCGAAGAAGGTTTTGGAGTTGAGGTTTCAGATACCTTAGATAGCTTCATGGATTCAGAAAAACTTAAAGAGCTAAATCTTATCATACCAGTATGGACTATGGGTGAAATCACCCAAGAACAATTGAACTCAGTAGTTGAAGCTGTAGATTCAGGTGTTGGTCTTGCAGGTTGTCACGGTGGTATGTGTGATGCTTTTAGGAATTCAGTTGAGTGGCAATTTATGACTGGTTCCCAATGGGTAGCACATCCTGGTAATGATAATACCGATTATGAAGTCAATATAGTAAAATCTTCTTCAAGTCCAATTGTAGAAGGTATTTCAGATTTCATGGTAAACAGTGAACAATACTACCTACATATCGATCCTTCAATAAATGTACTTGCAACTACAACTTTCCCTATAGCTGAAGGACCTCACAGCACGAACGGTAGAGTTTCTGTTCCAGTTGTCTATACTAAATATTGGGGAAAAGGAAAAGTCTTCTATAATTCATTAGGACATCATGCTGATATATTTAATATCCGTGAAGCGAAAGAACTAATGAGAAGAGGTTTCTTATGGGCTGCTAAGTAGTTGAATACAAAACAATATGTTGTATAAGGAAGGCGGATTATATATGAATAAAGTTAAAGTAGGTATTGTCGGGTGCGGCAACATAAGCGGAATCTATCTTGAAAATCTGACCAATTTATTTACTAATGTTGAAGTCTATGCATGTTCAGATCTAGATGAAGAAAAAGCGAAATCAGCTGCTGAGAAATATGGTATCAATAATATCTTATCAACAGAAGAATTGCTTGAATGCAAAGATATCCAGATTGTCTTGAATCTCACTACACCAAAAACCCATTATGAAATATGTAAAAAGGCTCTTCTAGCTGATAAACATGTATATGTGGAAAAACCTTTGTCATTAACAGTAGAACAAGGTAAAGAACTTTTGACTCTTGCAAAAGATAAAAATCTAATGATAGGTTGTGCTCCTGATACCTTTCTTGGTGGTGGCATACAAACATGTAGAAAATTGATTGACGATGGATTTATTGGAACACCAATAGCTGCCACTGCTTTTATGACCTGCCATGGACATGAAAATTGGCATCCAGACCCAGAATTCTATTATGAACTAGGTGGAGGACCAATGTTTGATATGGGACCTTACTATCTTACTGCTCTAGTTTTCCTTTTAGGTGGAGCAAAAACAGTATGTGGTATGACCAAAATATCCTTTCCTCAAAGAACAATAACAAGTTCCAAGAAATTTGGTAAAACCATAGATGTTGAAGTTCCAACACATGTTGCAGGTAATATTTTATTTCAGAATGATGTAATTGCTACCATGATAACAAGTTTTGACATATGGAGCAGTACATTACCAAGAATAGAAATATATGGTTCTCTTGGTACACTTATCGTACCAGATCCAAATACCTTTGGAGGTCCTGTACTGTTAAGGACAGCCAATGGAGATGAATTCAAAGAAATTCCATTAACACATATTTATGCTGAAAATAGCAGAGGTATAGGAGTTTCAGATATGGCAAACTGCATATATACAGAAGATACTCCTAGAGCATCTGGTGAACTTGCTAATCATGTTCTAGAAATCATGCATGCTTTTCAACAAAGCTTTGATACATTACAATATGTTGAATTGACCACAACTTGTAATCAACCCAAACCTCTTCCTTTAGGTTTGATAAAAGGATATGTAAGTTAGTTTCTATGCCTCATTATCTTCATACACAATGTCATAAATAAAAGGAAAGTTTAGCATGATGTCCTATGACATATGCTAAACTTTCTTATACATTCAATGTGCATTTCAAATAATAATATTTCTCTAGAATTTCGTTACTACTCTTCATACCCGTTGGGATTATTGCTCTGCCAACGCCAAGAATCTCTACACATATCCTCAAGACTCTTCTTCGCTTTCCAACCTAGCTCCTTATAAGCCTTGGAAGCATCAGCATAACATGTAGCTATATCACCAGGTCTTCTATCAACAATCTTATAAGGTACTTTTGCTTCAGTTGCTTTTTCGAAATTACTGATTACATCAAGTACGCTGTAGCCTGAACCTGTTCCCAAGTTATAAGCTTCAACACCTTTCATACTCATAACTTTTTCAACAGCCTTAAGATGTCCATTAGCTAAATCAACTACGTGAATATAATCCCTTACTCCAGTACCGTCATGTGTATCATAATCATCTCCGAATACACTTAATTCTTTACGTTTACCAATTGCCACTTGGGTAATGTAAGGCATTAGATTATTAGGAATACCATTAGGGTCTTCCCCGATCCTTCCACTGATATGTGCTCCTATAGGATTAAAATATCTAAGAAGCGCTATACTCCATTCGTTATCTGAGACATATAAGTCACTTAGAATCTGCTCAATCATAAGCTTTGTACTTCCATATGGATTAGTCGTACTAAGAGGCAAATCCTCTGTCAAAGGTGAAATATTATTCATACCATATACAGTTGCTGATGAACTGAATACCATATTTTTGACATTATGCTTCTTCATAAGCTCACATAATATGAGTGTACCTGTAATATTATTATGATAATAATTGAGTGGTATGGAAACAGATTCACCAACGGCTTTTAAACCTGCGAAATGAATTACTGAATCTATTTTGTTTTCATCAAAAACTTTATCAAGAGCTTCTCTATCAAGTAAATCCACTTCATAGAATTTGAACTCTTTACCTGTAATTTCTTTAACTCTTTTTAGAGATTCAGGCTTACTATTTGAAAAATTATCTACAATAATTACTTCATATCCATTTTCTAGAAGCTGAACAACAGTATGACTACCAATATATCCTGCTCCTCCAGTTACTAATATATTCATTGTTTCCCTCCATTTGTCAAATATTATTTACATATCCTAGTTTGCCTATGTAATACTATTTCTTTTGTTCCTTGGCTGATAGGTTATCTTACTACAATTATGAACATTAATATTAATTGTAACAATTATTCTATAAATATTCAACATCAGCTGTTCTCGTATATATTCATCAAATACACTACATACTTATATATTCAAAAAATCCTTCATCTCAGTACATACTTTTTCTGCCTTTTCAATACAATCCATTTCTGCAAAAACACGGAGTAAAGGCTCTGTACCAGAGAACCTGGCAATTATCCATCCACCATTCTTGAAAAATACTTTTACACCATCCATATAACTTACTCTATCTACTTCAAAACTGAATTCTGGAATTTTCTTATCTGTATATAGAATCTTCAATAATCTTTCTTTTTCATTAGCATCAAAACCGAAACCATGTTCAGCCATTTCAAACATACCAAACTGTTCATGAATCTCTTCTAATAATTTGGAGAGATGTTTATTAGTGACACTTATCATCTCTACTAGTAGTGATGCAGCAAATACTCCATCCTTACCTTTTATATGACCTCTTATAGTTAATCCTCCGCTGCTTTCTCCACCGATTAATGCATCAGTCTCTTCCATCTTAGAACTAATATGCTTGAATCCTACTGGAACTTCATAACATTCTTGACCGAATCCTTCTGCTATTTTATCAAGCAAATGCGTAGTAGCTAGATTTCTCACGACTGGACCTGACCAACCTTTATATTTCATTAAATAGTAATATAGAAGTGCCATGATCTCATTAGGATGAATAAAGTTACCTGTTTCATCAATAATCCCTAGACGGTCTGCATCCCCATCTGTTCCAATACCAAGGTCAAATCCTTTTTCCACTACATCATTTTTAAGTCTTCCTAAAGTTTCTGCACTTGGAGATGGTAGTCTACCTCCGAATAGAGTATCATGTCTATCATGTATCAATTCCACTTCACATCTTGCAGTCATTAGAATTGTTTGAAGAGAAGTCTTGGATACACCATACATAGGATCTAATAATATTCGTAGTTGTTTATTCTTGATAGCCTCCAAATCCACAAGATTGATAATTGTATCTATATAATCATTAAAAGGATTATATATTACAACTTTCTCTTCTTTAATTGCTTTATCAAAATTCATTTCTTTTACATCTTCTAGACTGATCTTATTGACTTCTGCTTCAATTTCATCAGTAATTTCTGCTGAAGCATCACGTCCACCTTCAGTAAATACTTTAACTCCATTGTAATCAGCGGGGTTATGACTTGCAGTAATAGCAGCTCCATATAGTAAGTTCATTTCTTTAACACTGAACATAATCATTGGAGTAGGCGCAATTCTATTGATAAAATATACTTTTATTCCATTTCCAGCCATAACTTCAGCAATCCATTTAGCACTTTTTTCAGAAAGAAATCTTCTATCATAGCCAAGAACAAATTCATTAGCATCTTCTTTTATCATTTTGTTTGCTAATCCTTGTGCCAAAAGTTGTAAATTACTCTTAGTAAAATCTTCACCTATAATTGCTCTCCAACCACCTGTACCGAATTTAATCATCTGCTCATTCCTTTCATTTTGTCAAATATTTAATCTATACCGTATTACCAATATGATAGCTTTTTCAAGCTATACATTTATTAATACATTATTTAGTTTCCTCACTCAAAATTTTCTCACAGAATTCTAATTCCTCTAGTGTATTAACACCATAGACTTCATTAGAATTATAAATAGTATGAGTTATCAATTTCTTGTTTTTCTCCATAACTAGCTTTGGTATATCAGTCAAATAGTATTCTTTCTGAACATTATTATTCTTTAACAATTTTAGATTATCAAATAGAAATTTACTGTCAAACACATATACACCTACATTAAGTTCTTTAACTGCTAATTGCTCGGCTGTACAATCTTTTGCTTCAACTACACCTATCATCTCATTATCATCATTTCTTATGATTCTTCCATAAGCTGGTGGATCATCAATGACAGCAGTAAGAACCGTACATGTTGCATTTTCCTTTTCATGTTTTTCGAACATCTTTTCATAAGTGCTTCTTTTGTAGAGAGGCATATCTCCGTAAGCCACTAAAATAGGTCCATCATATTCTTTGAACTCTTCTTCTGTCACCATTACAGCATGACCTGTTCCCAGCTGCTCATCTTGACTTATTAACTTATAATTTCCTTTAATATTTTCATACACCATTTCTTTTTTATACCCTACAACAACTGTTATATCCTCTTGTTCTAAAAAAGATAGCGCATCAAGAACATATCCAATCAATGGCTTGCCATTTGCTTTTCTGAGAACTTTTGGCATGTTGTATTTTTCTGATAATAATCTTGTTCCTTTTCCTGCTCCAAGTACGATTGCTTTCATAATCATCATCCTTTCGTCTTAATCATGTCAATATCTATGATAGGTTACTTATCAACTCTTACTCCTGAATCCTGCTTGAGAATCACTCCCCAATAACCTTTTGCACATACTTTATCTAATATTTTTTTGCTATCTTTTTCATATGCATATACATAACAACATCCTCCGCCTCCAGAACCATTGATTTTACCTCCTAGAGCTCCGTTTTCATAAGCTGTCATGAGAATCTCTTCTATCTTAGGTGTAGATATTTCAAGACCGTCTCTTAGATTTCTATGATGTCTCCTAAGAAGTTCACCTAATTTAACCGAGTCTACTTCCGTATTAAACATTTTTTCTGCTTCTTTTAGAATTTTATAATTATCAATATTTGCTTTCACCTTAACCAACTTATCTTGTGATAACTTTTCAAGGCATATAAGATTATCTTCATTATCAATAAAATCTCTTATACTATTTATTCCGTATTCTTTCAATTCCTCAAGTGCCTCAAGAACAGGATATTTAGCACTAGCCAATACTTTAGTAGTTTGTTTATCTTCAAGTGAGTCAAATAATATGAAGCAACCAGGTATTTCTGTCTTCAATGGCTCAACGACTGTTTTTTCTTTATTGAATATTAAATGTAACAAACCACCATAAGCAGATGAGTAGTGATCCATAAGTCCACCTGGCTCATTGAACTCAGTAACTTCAGCTTCGAATCCTAACAATGCGATTTTTTCTGGATTATCTTTATCTTCATGATCAATCAGCTCTAGTAAAACTTTAATGAATACTACTACCATAGTTGTTGATGAACACATTCCTTTTCCGATTGGAATATCAGAATCCATAAATATGTCAAATCCTGTTTCCAATTTATATCCATTTCTCATAAGCACATTAATGGCACTTTTAATGTAATCCCTGTTGTTTTCGTACACTATTCTTTCATCTAGATCAATAATCTCTTCTCTGTTTATATTTTCACCGCTAAGACGTACATGGATTATACGATCATCTCTTCTACTTCCTTCCGCTTTGAATCTTAGATTGATTGCAGATGATATTACCTCTAGATTCAAGTAATCCTGATGTTCTCCAAATAAGCATATTCTACTTGGCGTTGATACAGATATTTTCATTAACATATTCTCCTTTAAAATTTTTCTTATTTCTGCTAGCAATTAAACACTTTAAAAAGTAGTAGACTACCATATACTGTTTATAATAATATTGTATTACATAATGATTAAAAAGTATTTTTACAATACTGAACTAAATTTGTCATATTCTACTTTTTAGGGTAAAATAGTAAGTAGTAATCTATCATTCATCATTATAATAATATGGAGGGGAAAAAATGATTAAAAATATAACTAAAATATCCTTCGCATCTTATGGAACAATAGCTAAAGACTTGTTTGATAATATACATATCAAAGATATAGATACTCAATCTACTAATTTGATTACTACCTTCAACCTCAATTCATTTTTTGTCGATGAGACTAATCATACTATAATAGATATAGAAGAAGGAACTGCACTTTTATATGTCTATACTTCAGGTACAGAATCAAATACATTTTTTTTAGATAAGTGTGTTATCTTACACCCTGATGTATTTTATAAGATAATTCCTCTATATAATGAATGCGTAATTAAAGTAAAGTTCAATACAGAAACTACAATTTTACAGATGAATAATCTTAGTCTTGATTTCTCACCAGATATTAAGGGACTACTGAAAATAGATAAAATATATACCCTTTTCTATCAGGAATTTGATGAGTATTTTGCTTTCAAAGGAGAAAAACATGATTTTTGGGAAATAACTTATGTGGATCAAGGTGAGTTATTAACTCGTATAGCTGACAAAGAATTCATATTGACACAGGGAAACTTTATTTTTTATGCTCCTAACCAATACCATACTCAAAAAAATAACGCAAAAGAGCCTATTTCTTTTCTTACGATAAGTTTTGAGATGGACTTTGAACAAGAAGACTTGTTCATAAATAAAATATTCCATTGCAGTCATACCTTGAAAACCATTCTTGAAAAAATATTATCCGAAAAAGATTACAACGGTTTGTACAGCCCTGATTTAATCATATGCTATTTAAAAGAATTCATCATAGAATTGTTAAGAGAATTCTCTAACCAAAACAATTTAAAAAAACTCCATACCTCAATGCAGATCAATACTAATAACATATATGTAAACTCCGCTCTAGATTATATATATCAGAACTTCAACAAAAAAATAACAATAAATGAAATAGCCCATAAAATATCCATAAGCCCATCATATCTATCCAGAATTTTCAAATATGTCGTGGGAGTAACTATTATCGAGTATATCAATAACTACCGTTTAGAAAAAAGTAAGGAATATATAAAATCCACAGAACTCAGCTTGACACAGATTGCTGAAATACTAGGTTTCAATTCTATACATTATTTCTCTAAGCAGTTCAAGAAGAAATATGAAATAAGTCCAATAATATATAGTAAATCTCTAAAAAATAATTAGTATATAATCATTACCCTTCACACACAATAACAACTATAACAATAACTTAAGTCAAAGAGGGATAAGTGATGAATAACATAGATATAACTCCAACTATAGCTATAAGCAGATGTATCAATTTTGATAAATGCCGTTATAATGGTGATGGTGATAACAATGAATTCATAAATACGTTGAAAGATTATGTGACTTTTGTACCTTTCTGTCCAGAAGTAGAAATCGGTATGGAAACACCAAGAAAACCTATTCGTCTAGTGGAAATAAACAACATGATACATCTTATCCAGCCATTTACGAAAATAGATTTAACTGATAAAATGCTTGATTATACTAATATGCTGATGACTAGATTACAGAACGTGGACGGATTTATAATGAAAACAAGATCTCCATCATGTGGAATTAAAGAAGTCAAAATATATGATAGTGATAAAAAAGGTGCTAACAGCAGAAAAGGCAAAGGAATGGTGGGCGGTAGAATCACAGAAATGTACAGCCACTTACCCATAGAAGATGATGGACGGCTTAGGAACTTTAAAATAAGAGAACACTTTCTAACCAAATTATACGTAATGTCTACATTAAGAAAAATTAAAAGAACTAAATCCTTAGATACTTTAATCAATTTTCATAAATCAAATACTCTTTTAATGATAGCATATAATCAATCCAAGTTGAAAGAACTTAATAAACTCATGAATCAAGTTGATTCTATACCCATTGATCAATTACTGGATTCCTATGAAAAAATGTTAGGTCTGATATTTCGTATATCACCTAGATACACATCAAATATAACAGTTCTACTTAGATGTGTAGACTATTTCAAAAAAAATATAAATGATGATGAATTCAATTTCATATTAGAACTCATCAATGAATATAAGAATCATAAAGTACCTTTTAGTGTACCTCTTAATGTTATTAAAGGTTACGTTATCAGGTTTAATATAGAATATCTCAATAATCAAAGTTTTTTTGACCCCTTTCCCAAAGCTCTATTGGATGTTAATGATTCTGGAAAAGGAGTCAAATAAAATATACTAATATACTCTAAATATCAAACCACATGATCTCATTAGCCTCTAAATCAAGATTGTATTTAGTATTATCGCCTTTATATACAACTGTTTTCTGAGGCTCGTATGTATTATTGACAACACAGTATTTATTGGTATTAGGATATGCATGAACCTCTACATTAATATTATCACTATACCATTTTTTCATTTCGTTTTCTTTACCTGCTGCAAAAAATATTGCTCTATACAGTAAACGTGAATTTTGGAAACTGTATGGAATACCGCTTATATATACTCCACGCCCTTTATAATAATCATTAGTTGCAAGTTGAATATTCTCATTTCTATTCACTATGACATTCGCATTTTTCAACGCATATATATCTTTCATACCCTCACCGAAGTCTATTTCACCATTACATTCTTCTGTTATGAAATGAGGTCTCTCCTTCCAATTATATCTATCAGTAGACAAGCTGAATCCAAGTTCTTTATCTACACCAAGTACAGAAGCTAATTGAAAATAACGCCCATTTTTCTCATAAGCAGTAGGTTCTCCTACCCCTATAAATCCTCCACCTTCTGCAACAAATTCCTTGATAGCAGTTAATATATCAACGTCCAACCAATTCTCTCCACCACTGTTAGCAGTATAAGCACTACCTGCATTAATGATTACACCTACATCATCTAATATTGATTTATCTTCTCTGATATCATCAAAACTTATGAACTTAACATCAAATGGCATGCCTGATAGAGCTTCTAGTATACCTCCGTAAGAGTAGCACTTTTTATTCCACAATGCATGAGCTACCATATATGTTCCCCATGAACGTATTTTACCCCATGAGTTAAGTACTGCAACTTTAAAAGGAGCTGCATATGGTTTACCATCACCGATATTACTGTAGAGAGTTCGAAATTCATTACATACATCTTCAATGTAACTCATAAAATCTGGGAAGTTAAGGGCAAGTTTCAGATAACCTCCATAACCGATACGGTCTACAGGACTTCTTAGAATCGCACGTCTTGCAGTTATCCAGTTTTCAACTGCCTCTTTCTTAGGGTCTCCCCCTTCATAGAATGTGTCTGGAAAGAAGTATGGTAAGAATCTTCCTTCCGTATATTTTACTCCTTCTATATCAGAAATAAGTCTTAGAGTTGTTCCATTGCCCACAGAACCTACAACGCTATCTAATCCTATATCGTTGAAGTATTTTCCAAATGGTTCTGTACCGATCCAATGATCTCCTAGAAACATCATGGCTTCTTTTTTATGACTATGTACTATATCAACTAATTCTTTTGCAAGTTTCGCAACTTCACGCTGTTGGAAATCCATAAAATCCTTATATTCTTTTTTTGGTATACGGAAGGTGTTATTCTGATAACCTTCATCTATTATATATTCCGGACGGAATTTATATCCCACTTCTTCTTCAAATTGTTCTAATACATATGGACTGACACTAGCAGAATATCCAAACCAATCCACAAACTTTTCTTTACCTTCATCATTAAAATTAAGTGTAAACTGATGGAAAAATGTAGTAAATCTTACTACATCAACATTAGGATTGTCTTCACACCATTTTGCAAGTTTTTCTTTTACGTATTTTTTGGTTTTAGGCTGCCTCACATCATAAGTCAATTGATGTTCCACATCTTTCCAATCATTAGTTAAATAATTATACATATGAACAGGGTCCCACATAATAAAAGCCAAAAAACTTACAGTATATTCATGAAACTTTTTAGCATTTATTATAACTTTTCCAGTATTTTCATTGTAATTCCATTCACTAACAGGTACTATGCCTCCTGTAGTCCTGTCTATGACTTCCCACCATTTTGTAATGTCATGCATTGTATTTACCTTGAATTGAGGTTTATAGAAATCTTTCATCAACTCAATTTCCAATATATCCTCTATGGCTGTTTCTGGGTTAGTCACTAAATACATCTGTTGAACTTCATCTGGGTTTTCTTCTGCCCACTTATTATCTTTTCTAGTAGTAAAATATGTAGCATATACTTTTGCTCCTTTGTTCAATAGTTCTTCTGGAAATTCTGTTCCATCACAATCACGAAGGGCATCTACCCCTAATCTTTCCATTACTTCTAAAGTTTGTGGAATTATATCTAAATCAGTTGGTAATGTTACTCTTCCTTTATCCATTCTATTTCTCCTTATCTTCTTCATCAACCCATGTATTAAACTCTTCAATTACTTTTGATAGTCCTTGATTCTCATAATACTTCATCAAGTCATCATACATCTTATCAACACTTTCTTTTCCTACCATAACTTTAATCATATCATCCGCAGGCTTAATGGAAAAATCACACATGGACTGGGCTTCTTCTGAAATATTTATTTCTTTATATTCAGGTAATTCGGTATTTAATAATTTATAACTATACTCTACATCCATTTTAAAATATTTATCTTTTTCTGGGTCACCTGTTAAAGTGAGATATCTGCTGATATTATTCCATTGTACAAGATTAGCTAATAATGTAATAGGATATTTTTCATTAATCTTTTCATTAGGTTTCAAAAATTGGACACCATTTTTAGCAATATAATCTTCACCTTCATAGCCCATTCTTAACATATTTTCATTCTTTAAAAAATACTCATACAAGTCAAGTATCGCTTTATACTTAACAGGGTCACTAGTTGTTATATAAGATTCTGACCAGAATTTTTTGTATACGTTACCGTACACATTACCATCAATAGATTCTAATGGTGACAATATCTTCACGCAGTCTTCAAATTTCTTGTCATCATAATATTCATTCCATTTTTCTGCTAGCTCCACTGTTGGCATGTTTGCTAAGAAAGCTGCACATGAACCGTTTACAAATCTTCCTATTGATTGTTGCTCTTTTGCCAAAGTTACATCTCTTGCTAAAGTTTTTTCTTCAAACATATCTCTTGCCAATTGCAATGCAGCCTTAATATCTCCTGCGAAATAGGCAGGTATATACTTTCCGTCTTTTTTTACCCACTTGTAATCATTACCGCTTCCATCACTCATTCCTAGAGGCACACTATAACACATGAAGAAGCTGTCAAGAATATATGGGACTTTTACGGTCATACCTTCAATATTCTTATTTTCAAAATTAGCTTTCATAATAGCTTTAATCATATTTCGAAATTCATCATAATTCTCTGGTTCTTTAATAATTCCTGCTTTTTCTGCCAAATCGTATCGATAATATATCTTACGGTCCATTCCGCTTAATTTAACACTATGAGTACTATCATAAGTTTTTCTTGGAATCAAATAGAATTTTCCATCACAATTTTTGAAGGTTTCCATTCCAGAAGAATTCATATAACTATTAAGATTAGGCCATAAAGACAGATCTTCTGGTAACGGCTTAATTATTTTCTTATTGATCCATGTATAATATAGAGGCGTACCTATAGCATCAATAGCCATAATATCCGGATATCTTGATGAACTCGCCCACAATTGAATTTTCCTTTTATAATCATCAAAAGTCATTTCATAGGGAACGATTTCAATATTAAGGTCTTCTTTGATCTGTTTAAGCATCTTATCGTTATCCCCACCACTAAGAGCATTATCAATATTCCAAAAAGCAATTGATATCTTAATTGGTTCTTCTCTTTTATCATGAGAGATTTCTTTATCATTAGTACTGCAACCTACCAATGCGATAATTAAAATAATTAATACAATTTCTTCTAATAATTTTTTCATAATATTGAACTCCTTTTATTTTAATTAACACACTTTTTTCTATAATAAGATGGTGCCATAGTCGTGTGTTTCTTAAATATTTTCATAAAATAAAAGTAATCATTAAAACCGCTGTTTATACACACATCATTAATAGACATGTCTGTTTCTTTTAGTAAATTCTTAGCTTTGTCTACTCTAAGCTTAGTTAGATATTTTACATATGTGGTTCCTGTTTCTTTTTTGAACAATTGGCTTATATAATTGGCATTAAGAAAAAGTTCATCCGCCATATCTTTTATTGAAATATTATTAGTAAAATTAGCATTTATGTATTTAATTATCTTCAAGAAATTCTTATTATTGCTTTCATACTCCAGATTGTTATTATCAAAGTTATTCTCTATTGTATTCAATAAGCTCTCTATCATTTTTTCAAAACTATCATAATTCCTAATTAATTCATCGAAACTATAGATATTCAAATCTTCTCCATTATCATATCTTTTATATTTATTTAAAATCATGTTATGGATTTTCATAGCTTGTTTGATATTAATTTTTTCAATGGAATCACAAGATAGACTTTGCAGTTTATCTTTTAATTCATGGAGATTATCAATATTATCACATATATCTAGATAATACTCATCTGTTACATTGTAACTATCATCAAAAATTTTATTATCATGATTAAAAAAGAAATTATAACTCTTAACCCTGATCTCATCTATCTCCGTTAACATATCAGTATAACTTATTTTGTCATTGGCTAATCCTATACCTTCAATCAAATTATCCTCATTAATAAATTTATTGTTTAGCAGATACCTGGGATCATCATTAAGTATATATAGGAACTTATTGATTCCTAGATTAAATACTAAATGATGAGACTTAATATAGTCTGAAAGATTCTTCTTCCCTATAGAAATAGCCAAATAAAATTTATCTCTTATATTATTTTCATTCAGATAGCTTCTAATCTCATATATATTATTTTCATATACGTATTCTATGAAGTCATAGTCAGCAAAATCCTTACTAGGGGATATTCTGCTTATTGATGTTTTTAATATGGATGTCAATTCATTATAATCAATTGGTTTAAGGCAGTATCCTACAACTCCTATTTGAATAGCTTTTTGTGCATATGAAAAATCCGCATAGCCGCTGATTATTATAAGTTGAATTTTCTTATTTATTTTAAGTATTTCATTACATAATGTAAGCCCATTGAATGGGGGCATACTTATATCAGATATAACAATATCTACAGAATTATCCTTTGCATAACTAAGTGCTGAACGACTATCAGTAGCAGTAAATACTACTTGTAAGTTAAGTTTTCCCCAGTCAATACCTGATTTAATTGACTGAATTATCATTGGTTCATCATCAATTATCATTACATTCAACATAAAAAAACCTCTCATTTATTTTTAGATAATATTTTATATGGAAGTATCAAATCTATTTTGGTACCTTCACCATTGGTACTGTCTATCTTCACTCCATATTCTTTACCATATATCATTTTTATTCTCTTGTGTACATTAGCTATACCTACGTGATTGGAATTAAAATTGTTATCACTATCAAGGCTCTCTATAATTTTATCTAATGTATCTCTGTCAATACCAATACCATCATCTTGAATTGTTATTGTCAATACTTCAGCTTCTACTTTAGTACCAATATATAGAATAGTACAATTAGTATTCTTTTCAATTGCATGAATAAACGCATTTTCCACAATTGGTTGTAGAATCATTTTAGGTATCAATGCATTAAGAGTATCATCATTTATATTATAGAAAATATTGACTTTGTTACAGAATTTAATCTTCTGTATCTCAATATAAGCTTTTATCATTTTTAATTCTTCTGCTAATATAACTTCACTAGAGCCTTTTATACAATATCGAAAAATATTACCTAGACATTGAGCCATACTAGATATTTGAGGTAGATCATTCGACATTGCAATACCCTTAATCGCTTCCAATGCATTATATAAGAAGTGTGGATTAATTTGACTACGCAAATAAGAAATCTCAGCTCTTTTCTTCTCAATCTCTGCTTCATATAAATGTTCAGTCGTATTTATTAATTTATGTGTTAATTGATTAATCTCCTCAGTCATATTGTTAAGATCGTCAGCCAGTTCAACTACTTCTTTATTTCCTCCTACTACTACTCTTTCTTTAAGTTTTTTATAATTCCCGCTTTTTATAGTTCTCAAATAATCGCCAATAACTCTTATTGGTTTAATTGTATTTTTATATATTATAGTAAACACTATACATAATAGAATTATAAACAAACTGTAGATAATAATTAGTATCGATAGTATATATGTAATATCTTTTCGTGAAAAACTCTTATCGATACTGCTGACTACATATAAATTCATATTAGTGATAGGTTCTATAACTATAATATTTTTATTATCTTCTATTTTATATTCTGTATCATTAACTTCACCTATAGTATCGATAATATCTTTTCCCTGGTTCTCTGAACAATTTATGGGATAGTATTTACCTTGTTCATCAAAAATTACAAAACTAATACCTTCTGATTGTTCTTTAAAATTATCGAATAAAGTATCTACATTAACAGATATCACTATATCTCCCAGCTTTTCACCATAGTTTTCCCCTATGTTCATCTCAAAAACTTTACTGTTAAACGCTAGTGTAGTAACATCTTTATCTAAATAGTTATGTACATATAGTCCAGCACATTTGAACTGCGCCTCATCTTTTCCCTGTGTAATTATTTCATTAAGAGTATCCTTTTGAAGACAGATACTATTGACATATTTTTCTCCAACCAAAGCAATATCAAAAATATTATTATAGAATAGTTTTATATCAGATATCTGTTTTTCTACATTTTCTATGGTCTCTATATCCATATCTTCTTGAAAATATTTCTGTAATCTGCTTTCGAATTGTAAAATGTTAGATGCTGCATCTATTTGTCTATAAGTATATTTTAACTCACGTACCAATTTCTGTGATATCGCTGTACTATATTGAATATTCTTTTTTGATACTAAGTTACTTATTAAATTTCCTGTTATAATATTGAGTATAATAAACACAATCATTATTACAAAAACAATTACCGTAAATTGTACTTTAAGACTTGGTAGTATTTTTTTCCCCATTTCATCACATCCTAAGGATCTATTATAATATACTACCTTGTTTTCATTAAATTATCAATAATAAACACTACCTATATTAACCTTTTAATCCACCTAATGATAGTCCTTGTGTTAGTTTCTTCTGTAAAATTATATAAAATATCATTGTGGGTAACATTACTAATACCAATCCTGCAAACATAGCACCCCAATCAGTAGCATACTTCTGCACTTCCATAAGATTTTTGAGTCCTACTGATAGAGTCTTTTTGGTATCATCTCTAATCATTGTAAATGCTAAGATATATTCGTTCCAATAACTCATAAAAGCAAACATCAAAACTGTAACCATTCCAGGTTTAGCTAAGGGAGCCATTACACTATATAAAGTCCTGAAGTAACCGCAACCATCGATTGCCGCTGCCGCTTCATATTCATATGATAGTCCTTTGAAATAACCGCTTAAAAGATAGATATTAAAAGGCAACGTTGTTACTGAGTATAATAAGGCAACTATCAATCTATTATTTAATAAGTGTGCTTTATTCATCATAAGAAATAAAGGAACAACTGTGTAAGACCCAGAAACAAATAATCCCCCCATAAATACTAAAGTTATTATTCTATTAAAACGAAATTTATGTCTTGAAAGTGCATATGATGCTGGTACAGTAAGTGCAAATAGTAATACTATTGACACAGCTGTAATCAATATGGAATTAATGAAATAAGAACCCATATGTCCTTTTATTATTGCATTAACATAATTCTGCAGATTCAAGCCTGAAGGTAAAGTCCATGGACTTGTCAAAAATTCTTTATTAGTCTTAAATGATGTAGCAAAAGCCCAAAATATCGGATATACTACAAGCACAGATGAAATGATAAGTATAATTCTTATAATAATATCACTGGTCGTTAATTTTCTTTTTTTGTTTTTCATATTACTGCCCCCTATCAATAATTATCATTTTCTTTTTCAGTAAGTTTATTGCTGATTATTGCTAAAGTAAAAGCAAATAAAAATACTACTACTGCAACTGCCATTGCATATCCAAAATTAGAATTAGTAAAAGCCTGTCTATACATATATGACAGCAATACTTCTGACGAACCACTAGGTCCTCCATTTGTCATAACAGTAACAAAAAGGAAACTCATATTAAGAGAGGAAATAATGAAAAACACCATAGTTACTCTAATTATTTCCCATAACATAGGTACTGTAATCTTAAAGAATTGTTGTAACTTAGTTGCACCTTCTAAATCCGCTACTTCATATAATGATGGTGATATGGAATCCATTCCAGCCATGTACATTACCATATAATAACCCACAGCCTGCCAGATCATTGCACCGGCAATTGCCCATAGTACTGTTTGAGAATCTCCAAGCCATGTTGGACCGTTAAGCCCTATTAACTTAAGTGCAGCATTTAATATCCCTCTGTTTGGTTCATAAATGTATGTAAATAAAACACCTATTACAACAATTGATAATACATTAGGGAAGAAAAATATTACTCTATATACATTCTTTTCTTTTAATCTGCTTCTTGATAATACAGAAGCAAAAAACAAAGCAAGTACCATCGTAAAAACAGTAGTGACCACCATTATGAATATTGTATTCTGAAAGGCCATACCGAATTTTTTATCATGAAATAATGTACGGAAATTATCAATACCAATGAATGTTTTTACTGGTGATAATCCACTCCATTTGAAAAATGAATTGAAGAAAACATTGATTGCAGGATATACACCTAATATTAAATATAAAATGAATGCAGGAGCAACACAAACTGTAAGAAAGAAACCTTTAGTAGAAGTTATTTTGCTTTTTTTTGCTATACTTTTTGTTTTAATCATGGTTACCTCCTATTATTGAATAATAGGCTGTCCTATAATACCTGATTTTATTGTGTATCTACTTCAGTCATAAAACTGTATTATAAGACAACCTTTTTAATTCTACTCTATTTAACTATATTTGCTGCTGCTTCTTCAAACATTGGTACTAGATACTCGATTGCTTCTTCAGTTGTTTTTGAACCTGTTATTACCTGACCCATTACATTGTAGAACTCATCTCTTGGTATAAGAGTCATATTATTAACAGATGCAAAGTTATTGATAAGAGGTTTATATCCTTTATCAAATAGTGTATATGATTGTGCTGTCGCTTCATCAACATAAGGTTTGATTATGTCTGCAACACCTTTTAGTGGTGGTACTGATTGTGCTTTTTCTGCTTGTAACTGAACTGCTTCATCTGAATATAAGAATTCTAAGAATTTTTTAGCTAATTCTTGATTTTTGGCAGCCTTTGGAATGTACATTTCATCAATAGAAGCCACTAAGTATTTTTCATCATCTTCACTTAATACAGGAGCTGCACCGAATCCCCATGTAAAACCTTCTTCACGAGGTGCATCTTTCATTTCATTAGCGATCCATGAACCATTTGGAATCATTGCAGCTTTTCCCATAAGGAAATCTGCTTGTGAAGTTGTATGATCGATTCCTGCTGTTCCATTCATAATAGCTTTTGATGATGCTATATTCTCAAATTGCTTGATAATACTTTTTAATTCTTCTGATTTCAGTACTTCAACATCATATTGAATAAATTTATCAAATGTTTCTGCTCCTGCTCCTGAAGCAAGTGCTGGGAATACTAGTCCTTCTAGATATCCTGGATAAATACCTGCATATGTAATAAGTGATCTGTCTGTTATCTTATCTTGTAATGCAAAAAAATCATCCCATGTTACAGGTGCTTTAATACTATTTGTATCAAAATAATTTTTGTTATACCATAAACCTAATGAAGAGAAGTTGAAAGGTGCAAGATAGACTTTCTTATCTTCATAAGGTCTAAGTAAAAAGTTATCCAAAGTTCCATCAATTAGCTTATCTTGAACTTTTTCCATTACATCAGTTATATCAGCTATTGCTTTATCTTTGATAAGTGCTTGAGTTGCACCTGATTTATCTCTTGATGAAAGATAAACGAAATCAGGTGATTCATTTCCTAATATATCATTTCTTATTCTATCACCAATATTAGGGTCAGCTATTACTTCTACTTTTACCCCTTCATTAGCTTTTTCGAATGCTGCTGCTACTTCGTCCCAATATTCACGTCCAAATCCTCCTTGGAATACAGCAACTTTAAGTGTTTTGTTTTCTACTTTTGCTTGCTCATCGTCAGATGAAGTCTCTTTCTCCTTAGATGTTTCAGCTTCAACTTTTTGATTGTCCTCTTTTTTATCTGTCTTAGAACCACACCCTACAAAAGTTGTCATAATCATTACCAACGCAATAAATAATGCTACTTTTTTTCTCATAATTACAAATCCTTTCTTATAAGTTATATTTTTATAATTACACATACATTATAGTAAAATGTTATATTTATAACAATGGATAAAGATTATGCATTTCTTATAAATTTTATAGTATATTCCCGTTTTTTTTAGTTATTTATATTAATTTCTAAGATTATTACCAAATGCATATAAGAATTTTACATAACGTGAAAGAAAAAATAGACCCTATTTTTATAATAGGATCTACTTTATATATTATTTCCTCTTCTATTTGACTCTTAGAGCTCTTACAGAATTCAATATAGCAATAACTGCCACACCTACATCTGCAAATATAGCCATCCACATGTTTGCTAAATTGAATGCCGCCAATATCATTATTAGTATTTTTATGCCTAGTGAAAATATTATATTTTGCCATACTATCTTATTAGTATGCTTCGAAATCTTTATTGCAGTGGGAATACTTGATAATTCATCTGACATCAGTACAACATCAGCAGCTTCAATGGCAGCATCTGAACCTACTCCACCCATCGCTATTCCTACATTAGCTCTTGCAAGAACAGGAGCATCATTGATACCATCCCCAACAAAAGCTACCTTTTCGTTTTTATCAACATTATTCATTATCTCTTCAAGTTTATTAACTTTTTCATGAGGAAGTAAATCACTATAATATTTAGTTATACCGACTTTCTTGGCAATATCTTCTGCTACATCCTTATGATCTCCGGTTAACATAACTATATCTTTCACACCATATTTTTTTATGTTTTCTATAGCATCAATAGTATCTTTTTTGAGTTCATCTGCTATATTGATAATTCCTATAAGCTCATTATTGACAGCTACATAAACTTTAGTACCTATACTATTATCTTGAATTGCTATAGGAATATTTTCTTGTTTCATGAGTTTGGCATTTCCTACAGATACTTCATTGCCATCTAATTTTGCTTTTAATCCTTTTCCAGCTATTTCAGTTATATCTTTCACGCGATTTTCATCTATCTCTTTACCATATTCGTTAATAATAGATATAGCTATTGGATGATTAGAGAAGTTTTCAATATATGCAGCTGTTTCTAGAACTTTCTCTGTACTATTGGCTTCATCTACATTAATAATCTGTGTAACTTTAAATACACCTTTTGTCAGCGTTCCTGTTTTATCAAGGACAACACTTCTTAGATTTCTTAGTTCCTCAAGATAGTTGCCACCTTTAACCAAAATCCCTTTACTTGAAGCAGCTCCTATTCCTCCGAAATAGCCAAGTGGTATAGAGATTACTAATGCACAAGGACAAGATACTACTAAAAATATTGCTGCTCTATAAACCCAAGAACCTAAGTCTTCTCCAAAAAACAAAGGTGGTATAAAAGCTAATAAAACAGCTACTCCAACAACTATAGGCGTATAATATCTTGCAAACTTCGTAATAAATTTTTCTGTATCTGCTTTTTGTTCATTAGCTTCTTTAACTAATTTTAAAATCTTGGCAACTGTAGATTCGCTAAATTCTTTTGTTACTTTTATTAAGACTACTCCTGATATGTTTATAGATCCACTATACACTTCTGAATCCTTTTCAATTTCTCTAGGCAGTGATTCACCTGTAATGACTGAAGTATCTGCAGTTGATATTCCATCTATTACAATTCCATCAAGTGGTATTTTTTCACCAGGTTTGACTCTTATAATATCATTTATCTTAACTTTTTCTGGATCCACAATCTTATAAGTCTCCCCTATTTTCAAATTGGCTACATCAGGTTTTATGTTTAATAGTTGCTCTATTGAATTTTTTGATTTATTTACTGCTAGACCTTCGAACAATTCTCCAACCCTATAAAACAGCATAACCGCTACAGCTTCTGGATGTTCCCCTATCGCAAATGCAGTTATAGATGCAATTGTCATCAAAAAGTTTTCATCTAAGAATTTACCTGTAAACAAACCTTTTACTGCACTAATAACAATTTCTCTTCCTACTATTATGTATGCAGCTATAAATAATCCTGTTTTCAATGAACTATTAGTATTAATAATTATCGCTGCTAGAAATAAAATAAAAGCAACTATAAATTCTATAACATCTCTTCTGGAAAAACGTTCATGGGTATGTTCATGATTGTTTCCATCATTATGATTATGTTCACTATTATGGTTATTGCTTGAACAAGTTTTACAACCACAGCCACATGTACTAATATTATCTGTTAATCTTTCTGCCATCAATACCACCCTTTCTGCCTCTAATTTGGAAACATACAATCTATATTTTGATTATTCCAATATATGTTCCATTCCCATTTTATATATCATCTCTATATGTGTGTCATTAAGCGAATAGTAAACCAATTTTCCTTCTTTTCTTGATTTCACTAGACGACTACCTTTCAATACTCTCAATTGGTGTGAAACTGCTGACTGGGTCATATTTAATACATTGGCTATTGTACTTACACACATTTCTCCATTAAACAATGCTCCCATGATTCTCACTCTGGTACTATCACCAAAATTCTTAAAGAAATCTGCTAATTGATACATTGTCTCTTCATCGGCTATGAATGTTTTGACATCTGATATAAAATTATCGTCCTTACAACACTTATTTTTCTCTTCTTCTGTACGCATTTTTATACGCTCCTTTACATATTAATATATTTATAATTGTTCATATGTTAATGCAAAAAATATTATATCATTTATTTGTAAAAATTTCAATAGTTAAATCGTATCTTTTTATTAAAAATGAATATTGATTTTAAATACACACATAGAATGCACTTATATGATTAAATATAAAATATATAAAAGTATAAAAAAATAAAGAGACAATATTTTATTAATTAGTCAATAAAATAGCTCTAAATAAAATAATGATCTGATAACAAAGTATAACTTTCTTATCAGATCATTATTTTTATTTCTTATAATAACCCAAGTCGCTCATATTGTTCCCCAGGTGCTTGTGAATCTTTCATGGCTTTTATAATTTTATCTATCAATTCTTTTTCAATTGCTTTATTATTGATTGGCTTCTTCTGTTGGTAATCTTCTTCTATATCAAATATCAAAGATTCTTTTATGTACTTAATACTTCCATCTTTCTGATTCTCATAATTTATTGGGATTTTATACACAGGATAATCAGTATACTTCAAGAATCTGCCCATATCAATCTCATCAGCTCTCTCTTTCCCAATATATTTACGAAATCCCGTTGGCATTGCTGTATAGATATATAAGGGATAATTATCCTCTTTTATAGGAGCTCTAAAATAGGTATATCTACCATCGGTCATATTGACTGCCTTACCATGATAACCATATAATACTACATCACGTAATGTTTGGTCTTCACCACTTAATAGATTAGTTAATGAACATCCTTTAACCGACTCTGGTATATCAATTTTATGATAATCCAAAACAGTAGGCATTATATCAATATTTTGTGTAAGCTCATTTATCCTTGTACCAGCTTTTGAATCACCTGGTAGATGAACTATAAAAGGGAGATGTGCCAATTCATTATATACTTGCATATAATTCTTGGCCATATATCCATGTTCCCCTAACATATGACCATGATCTGCTGTCAATATGACCATAGTATCTTCCCACATATTGTCTTCATCCATTTTATTGAATAATTTTCCTAACCATTTATCCATCATTGTCATAGTTCCCGCATACCTATTTCTAATATGCTTAAGAGCTTCTGGTGATTCTTCTACCGGTTTATAATCAGGCCAGTCATACCTTGGTCCCTCATAATCATCATCATACATATCTAAATACTCTTTCGGACAATCAAAAGGTTCATGTGGGTCGAAAGCTTCTACCATTAGGAAGAAATCCTTAGCATTCTTGTTTTCTTCCAACCAGCTACACGCAGAAGCGAAGGTTTTTGGACTAGGGTAATCTTCTTCTTTTTTAAATTTCATACGATTCAATTCATATTGTAAACGTATTCTTCCAATATGTTCTTCACACATACTAGGTTGTTCAATCTTTGATACCCATGGATCTGACTCTTGTCCTCTTATCAGATCCCAAGTATTGAATAATTGACAATAATTTTCTCCCCCTATTTCAAAATAATGATAATGATCTGTGACCATATGTGTAAAAATATCATTTTCTCTTAATTTCTCGGGTAATGTGATATCAAAAGGTTCAATGGGTCCCCAATTCCTTTCTAGAAAATTCAATCTACCTGTGAATATATCTCTTCTTGCTGGCATACATGGTGCTGATCCCATCCAATGATTATCAAACACAACAGATTTTTTTGCTAATCTGTCTATGTTAGGAGTTTTTATCCAACTATCTTCATTGTATGTTTTCAAAAAATGTCTGTTCAAACTATCAATTAATATTAATATCGTTTTCATAATCTATCACCCCTTCAATGATTTGTTATAACGATAAATCTTCGCCGTTAGATGAAATTACTTTATTATACCAATATGCTGATTCTTTTAATGTTCTTTCACCTGTTTCAAAATCAACATATACCATTCCGAATCTTCTTGAATAACCAAGTTTCCACTCAAAATTATCTAATAACGACCAATGAAAATATCCTCTTAAATCAACACCTTCACTAGCTAATTTTCTGTAATTGGCCAAATATCTAGAAGTAAAATCTATTCTTTGATAATCATATATTTTACCATCTTGTGCTTTCCAATCAAGATTAGCCATTCCATTTTCAGTAATATAAAAAGGAAGATTATATCTTTCGCTCATAAGCCTAGGACCCCAATATATACCCTCAGGCATTACATCCCACTCCATAGCTGTTTGAGCTCTTCCGACTTGTTTTTTTACTCTACATACTTCTCCTTCGCTGTTCATATATACTTTATGTCCAGAATAATTATTGAATCCTAAGAAGTCTAATGGTTGACACATTATTTCTTTTTGCTTATCAGTCAATATTGGTAAATCTTCTCCATAGATTTCTTCTGCTCCCTCAGGATATCTGCCTAATATAACTGGATCAACTAACATAGATATTGTAAATAAGGATTTTTGACTTGGTCGAAACATATCTATTACAGCCGCTTCAATATCTTCATCTGAATTCGTATTAGGTATCGCTACACTACCACATGGTGCATACCCTATAATCGGAGATTGTTTCGCATATTTTCTGATTGTCATAACAGCTCGACCATGTGCCAACATAGAATTACGACCAGCCAATAGAACTTCATTCCATGGTAATTGAAGTCCTGGTGCATGCTGCCCTTTACTATGTCCTAAATCAATATAACATTGAGGTTCATTTTGAGTTATCCAAAATTTGACTCTGTCAGATAAACGTTCTATCACTACTTTAGTATACTCAGCAAACCACTCTGGACTCTTATCATTCAACCAACCACCTTGCTTATAAAGAGCATAAGGAAAATCCCAATGAAATAAAGTTATATATGGTTCAATACCATTAGCTATAAGCTCATCAACTAATTTATCATAATACTCTAAACCTTTTTCGTTAACTTTTCCAGTCCCACAAGGTAGTACTCTAGACCAACTTATTGAAAACCTATAAGCTTTTACACCAATTTTTTTCATAAGTGCCACATCTTCTTTATACCTATTATAAGAATCACATGCTGTATCACCATTATGCATATCAACAACTATTTCAGGTGTATGCGAAAAATTATCCCAAACTGATAATCCTCTCCCATCTTGATTATATCCACCTTCTACTTGATATGCTGCTGTAGCTATGCCCCAGACAAAATCTTTTTTGAATCCCATTATGTTACCTCCTGTGTGTTTAATTAATCTATAGCAAATCCTCTTATATCATCATTGAATGGAATAGTATCACTAGTTTTCAAATACCAATCAATGAGTTTATTTTCCATGTCACTTCTGATACTCCTATATCTATCGTCCTCATATACATTATATATCTCATTAGGATCTTTGTTAAGATCATATAACTCATTGATATCTTCAGTACGTCTTATGAGTTTATAATCTAGTGTTCTCATCATGACACTTCTGCATACACTTTTTGGTTCATTTGCTTGTTGCATAATTTTCGGATAGTATGGATGATTTTCATTTGTTAAATTTTTATTTCTACAAGGACTAACAAATGACTCAAAAGCATGGGGTTCTTGCTTATCATACCCTCCTTCACAATATACAATCCTATCTTTATCTCCACATGAACCCGCTAATTGAGGTACTAAGGATTGGGAGAAATTAGTATGTTCAGCTTTTATATCGGCTAATTCAAGCACTGTCGACATGATATCAAATAGTTCAACTTGTTCATTAACCTTATGTCCTTTTTTATTATCTGGTGTACTGATTATTAATGGTACTCTAGTGATATTATCTGTAAAAGCATTTGGCCATTTTTCTACAAGTCCGTAATCTCCAGCGAAATCTCCATGATCACTAGATGCTATAACTGTAGTAGTTTCATTCATACCACATGCATCAATTGCATCTAATAACTTTCCGAATAACATATCAGTATAACTGATCATCCCATAATAAATAGCTTGAATTTTTTTCAACTCATCTTCTGATAATTTATCCAAATTTCTGTATTTTCTTATAAGATCATAATATAAAGGTCTGTCTTTATCAACATCCATCTTCAACTGAGATATATCATCGACATTATACATATCATAATATTTTTCAGGCGCATAATATGGTGGATGAGGAAGACCAATTGGAATATATAAGAAAAATGGTTCATCGCTATCTTTATGATTTTCTAGAAATTCAATAGCTTTTTCTACTTGTAATTTGGACTTCCCTGCCAAACCATCGCCTTCATCACAAGCTTCATATACAAAACTATGATACTTTTCATTTGAAGGTTCATATATATTTTTTACAGGTTTACCTGTTCCACCCTTACATTCCGGACTACTAGTAAAGTTGAATTCTCTTATATAATCTTCTGAATATAAATCATTTTTACCGAACCAGCCAATTTTATACCCTTCATTATGCAAATACCTGAATAAACTTGGTTCGTGCGGTCTTAATAGATGCCATAAGGAACGATGTCCATTATTATGTACATATCGTCCTGTCATAAGACAACATCTAGAAGGTGAACATACAGGATTCTGAACAAAACAATTATCGAATTTCACACCTTCTTTTGCGAACCTATCATAATTTGGTGTCTTTATAGATTGATTCCCATAACATGAGAGACTTTCAGCTCTCATTTCATCTGGAAAGAAAAATACAAAATTCATCTCTATACCTCCCTTTTTATAAGTCCTTCAAGTTCTATCGGTGATTTTCCGACTGCCTCTATCTCTCCTAACCATACTTTTACAGCTGCTCTTTGTGATACTTCATAATTACTGTAAACATTTATGTAGTTATGTAGAGATGGCAGATCATATAATTTATATGGATCTCCAAAGGATGTAAAAACAACTTTTTTATTATCCACCCACCATGAACCTTTGAAAAGTTCAATAGAATTTCCGTATAATCTTATACTACCATATCGTGGTGGATACTTAATATTGACAAATATAGCATCGTAATCATCTACTATTTTTTGTATTTCAGCTATTCCATTAGGATTGATTAAATGATCTACCTTAAATCCTCTTTTTTCAAGTTCTTGATCTATATATTCTAAATCATCTTTATCTGATTTTTTCCTTTGCCCTTCAATATAATGAGCAGTTATAGTTAAGACTTTAGCACCATCTTTCAAATTTTTCATTGGTATGGATTCATATGTATCTCTTACAATGGTAATACTATGATCAGCCATCTTTTGAGAGACTTTCTCATATTCTTCTCTATCTTTTTCTGTTATTATTGGATATTCTTGTTTTTCATTTAATAATCCGACTCTAGCCTTAAGCTCAAGAATACGTCTCACAGCATCATCTAGACGTTCTTTTGATAACCTTCCATCATTAATGGCTTCTATAATTCTAGGACTATCGAAATCTGGTATAGTCCATAATAACATATCCGAACCTTCATCAATCAATCTCCATCCATATTCTTCTCTTGGAATATGTGCACCGAATCCTATCATATTGATGGCATCTGAAACAATAGCTCCATCAAATCCTAACTCCCCACGTAAGAAATCCAACTGTATCTTCTTACTTAATGTTGCTGGTCTTGGTCCCTTGTAACGTTTTGATTCATCTTCATATTCAGGATCAATAAACGGTAACGCAATATGTCCACACATAACTGTTAAAACACCTGAATCAATAATATTTCTCCATATTTTACCATAAGTCTTTTCCCATTCTTCTCTACTCAAATCATTGATCAAAGTTGTTATATGTGTATCTCTTCCATCAAGACCATCTCCAGGAAAATGTTTTGCAGTCGCTGCCATCATACCTGATTTTTGTACTCCTTTTATGAAAGCACTATTCATCTTCATGATATGCTCCGGTTTATCTCCAGATGTTCTTATATGCATCATTGGATTATTAAGATTGATACATGGGTCCATAACTGGTGCAAATGTCCAATGTACACCATTAGCACGACCTTCTCTTGCTGTTATTTCTCCCATACTTTCCATTAGATCTTCAGAATCTGTGGCTGCACATCCCATTTGATGTGGAAATGTTACACCTCCATGTAATCTTGAACCTGCACCATTAACTAAATCAGCATTGATGATAACAGGAATACCTGTATTATATTGTATAGTTAGGTCTAATATTCTTTTAGATCTTTCTAGAGTTATATTTCCAACAAACATAGAACCTATTTTTTCATTTCTAATTAAATCAATTATTTTGTCGTCTGAAAGATGTCCTACATTAACACATTGCACTTGACTAACTTTTTCTTCTAAACTCATATTATCAAACAAAGTATCAATTTTTGATTGAAGATTATCATCAATAGCTTGTATCATCTTTTATATCTCCTTTACTTATTTTACATTTCGTCAGGTAATAACACTGCTTCTTTCGGGATATTCCATCTTTCACTATCAATAGCTCCCGTTTTTTCTCCCCACTTATTGAGAATTGCATGATTTCGTTTCTTTTCACTATACATATTTTTAACTTCTTCTATATTCCAATTGGAACAAATTATATTCTTCATTTCTTTAACTATATCCTGATGATCCTTTGAAATATCTTCTAATTCATGAGGGTCATCTTCCAGATCAAAAAGCAAATCGAACTCATCATAAGAAGAGTAAGTAATCAATTTATATTTTCCTTTTCTCAACATACGACAAGGTACTGGCTTATTATTAATAGTTTCCACAAATTCACTTAAGACACTTCTTTCGGTATTATCTTCAAGACCTCTAAGTTGGTTATGTAAACTTATTCCATTTATATTAGGCGGAGCCATTGCACCTACGATATCACATAATGTAGGTCCTATATCCATTATGCTTATTGCTCCTTTAACTCTATGATTTCTCTTAATGCCATTCCCTTCAATAATTAAAGGGATTCGTGCTGAACTTTCATAAAATGTTTGTTTACCATATAGATTTCTCTCTCCGATTTGATCTCCATGGTCTGACATATAAACAAATATACCGTCTCTATTACTTTTATCCAGATATTTTTTCCATGATTTACGTATATCTCCAATCTGCTTATCCATATTTGTAATCATACCGAAATAAGCTGCTCTTAAATTCTTGATATTTTGCTTATCAGTGATTTGTCTTTTATGTTCTACTCCTGGATGAGAATAATTAGGTTTATTTTGCAATGTTACAGGTAATTGTACTTTATCTTTATAATAGGTATACACATCAGAAGGAGCAACATACGAAAAATGAGGTGCATACGTACCTATTACAATACATTGAGGCTTATCATGTTCTTCATCTAAATATTTAAGTGCAGCTTCTATAACCGCTTTATCATATTCTAAAACAGGTGACGTTCCTCCTCCAATGATACCTAGACATCCATACATGGAAAGTGTCTTATTATAATCTTTCAGTTCACTTTGCATTTGATTTTTTGCACCCCAATAATCACAGGTTATATCTGTCATTATACGTTTAGTAAATCCATGTCTTTGATCTTTGCCCATAAAATGCATTCTTCCACAAAGAACCGTTTCATATCCTTCTAAAGCTATCGAATGTAAAAACGTTACCTTATCTTCAGGAATCGCACACATATTAGTAAATATCCCTGTTCTAGATGGTAATTGACTAGTTAATAATGATGCTCTTGCAGGAACACATAAAGGACATGATGTATATGCTGCATCAAAAGTAGTACCCTCTGAAGCTAACTCATCTAAATTAGGTGTCTCTACGATACTACTGCCTCCAAAGCCAGAATGCATTGGAGCATGTTGGTCACTGCAAAAAATTAATATGTCTGGTTTATTCATGTAATTCCCCCTACCTTAATACTTAATATTTCAAATTTATCCTTTAAGTGATCCAATCATAATTCCCTTATCAAAATATTTTTGAATAAACGGATATACACATATGATTGGTGCACTAGAAATAACAATCAATGAGTATCTGAGTAAGTTGGAAAGTCCTTCTAAAGCTTCTGCATCAGCATCAGAACCACCTAACATACTTGGATCTGTAGTATTTGCAATAAGTATATCTCTCAATACAATTTGTAGTGGTTGTATATCTGGATCCCTTAAATATAAGAAAGCTTTAAAATATTGATTCCAGTGTCCTACAGCATAGAATAATACTAATACTGCTATAATTGCTTTAGAAAGTGGTAAGACTATTTTAAAGAAATATTTAAAATCGTTACACCCATCTAATTGTGCTGCTTCTAATAATTCATTGGGAATACTATTTTGTATAAATGTACGAGCTATAATTAGGTTATATACAGATAATGCTCCAGGTAATATCATGGCTAGTGGTGTATTCATGATGCCCAAACTGCGTACTAACATATACGTAGGAATCATTCCACCAGTAAAAATCATTGTAAAGGAAAATATGAACATTAATATACCTTTACCTGGTAATCCTTTTCTAGCTAATGGATATGCACCTATCATAGTTAACATAATATTAAAACTTGTCCCTACGACAGTATAAAATACTGTATTTCTAAAACCTATAAATACCTTATCATACCTCATTACTGCTTTATATCCTTCTAAGCTGAAATCCACCGGCCATAAAACAACCTTTCCTGTCATAACGGCTGTTGCTGATGAAAATGATGAGGATACAATATAAACAACAGGATATAGAACCAATATGAATATTATGAATAAAACTATATTCACTCCTCCAAAATAAATCTTATCATCAAAAGACATTGTAGTTTTAGGATGTTTATTTAATCTCTTCATTTTTATCCCCTTTACCATAGACTTGTATTGCTTACTTTTTTAGATATTTTATTTACTAAGATAATTAAAATCAGATTAATAACCGAATTAAATAATCCTATTGCCGTCGCATAAGAAAAATCTCCTCCACCTGTTACAAGTCCTACTTTGTAAACATAGGTAGATATGATTTCACTAGAACTTAGATTCAAACTATTTTGCATTAAAAATACTTTTTCAAAACCTATGGTCATAATTTTACCTGTATTCATAATTAAAAGAATAATAGCCGTAGGAATGATAGCTTGAAAATCAATATGTATTACACGCTGAAAACGATTTGCACCATCTACTTTAGCTGCCTCATGTAACTCTTTATCTACTGAAGATAATGCGGCAATATAGATGATTGAACTCCAACCACAATTTTGCCATATACCTGACCATACATACAGATGTTTGAAAGCACCAGGATTGCCGAATATATCTGCTGGTTGTACACCAAAAAGTAATTCGCTAATAGTACCATATAACCCAGTGATTGGATTGAACAATGTATTTATGATACCTACTAATACAATGACAGAAATAAAGTGTGGCATATAGGTTACTGTCTGCACCAACTTCTTATATTTCTCAGAACGCACAGAATTTAACCCCAAAGCTAATATAATAGGTATTGGAAATCCAGCGATCAATTGATAGAATGAAAGACCAATCGTATTCATGAAAACTCTTTTGAATTGATAGGAATTCAAAAATGTTTTGAAATGTTTCAATCCTACCCAATCACTTCCCCAAATTCCTTTTAGACCAGTAAAATCTTTAAATGCAATTTGTAATCCTCCCATTGGAATATACGCAAATATGATAATGTATAAAACAGGTATAATCAAGAAAACATATAATTGCCAATATTTCAGAAAACGGTTCTTCATTGACACCTTACCATGAGTCATCTACATTCAATCCTTTCTACATCAATTTGTCTAATTAAAACAGTCAGTCGTAAAAACTGACTGTTTTTATGACTATTGTAAGTTCATACGCTCCCAAGCTTGTTGTGATAATTCTATATATTTTTCAAGACCGATTTTATTTAATTCATTCACATACTCGTCCCATTGTTTTTCTATATTCAAATCTCCAACTATAAACCTAGCAGTTGATTCTTTTACATAATCATTAAGAGTGGTATGAAGATCACCTAATTCATCTAATTCTTCTTCATTATATAGAATTACTGGAACTACAGTACTTTCATCTGGCTTACAAGCATAGTTTACAGGTACATGAGTTGAAATTAAGTACTCTGAGTCTAATGGATTACCATTAGGAATTCCACCATCTGAAATATCACTAGTACGACATTGCAAACCAGTATTTTTCCAATGTGCATTCTGAACTGGTTCACTCCAAGGGAACTTGATAGACTTGAATTTTCCTTCTATTCCCATAGACTCCTCAAACATTCCTATTTCTCCATCTTCTTTTTCTACCCAATCCTCTCCAGGTATACCATATCTTGATCTCATTGTAGCTTCTTCACAGTACATGAAATCTAGCATTCTAAATGCTGCTTCAACATTTTTACAATCCTTAGTGATATAAGCTCTAGGTAATGGTATTGCTGGACTATATGTTGCTAATTGTAATCCATCTGGTCCTAATAATGGAGGTAATGGTTTATATTCTGAGATTTTTTCATCATTCATAGGGAATAGAATACCTCCGGCAGTCCATACACCTACCACATTATCATCTCCACCTGAAACAAGCATTTGTTTGTATTGAGCTTTATCTTGTGTAAATGTCAATGGACTCAATAATCCATCTTCACATAATTTATTCATATATATTAAACCTTTTTTATACTCGTCTTTGTTATAAATAACATCAACTTTCCCATCATCTATTATAAATTTATCCTTTGTATCATCGTATATGAATGCATTCATAATCCAACTTTGTACATCCCCATACCACATCTGTTGAGAACTGGAACCTACCATAGGTATTTCATCAGCTGCTCCATTTCCATTTGGATCTTCATCTTTAAATTTTTGTAGCACATCTTGCAACTCTTCTGTAGTTGATGGCATATCTAATCCTAGATTATCCAACCATGTTTGATTGATCCATGTTCTTAAAGGAAACATATTACCTAATTGTTCTGTGCATTGTGGTATAGTATATATATTACCATCTGCAGATTCAAAATATTTTACTAAATCCGAATGTTCATCATAGAATTTTTTAATATAAACTGAATTGTTATCAATGGAATCATTCAATGGAAGAAAATAGCCTTGTTTTCCATATCTAGCTACATCAATAGTATTTAATCTGAATCCAATTAAAACATCTGGTAATTTCTCATTTGAATTAAGCATTATAGATAATTTTTCTGGTGCATTTTTATTAGGAAAAAATTCAAATTCAATATCGATTCCTGTACTTTCTTCAATCCATTTAGTATAAGCATTAGTATCAAAATCTTCTACATTTGGATCTTGAAGAACACCTACTGATAATGTTAATGGTTCATTTGTAATTGGAAATTCGCCTGTAGGTGTTAAATTGCTACTTAAATCACTGCCTCCATTATTACTGGTATTATCTTTTTTAGTACCGCATGCTGCTAATAGTAGAACCAATATTAATACAAACGATAATGCTTTAATCTTTTTTTTGTTCATTTTATGCCCTCCATTTTGTATTTTTATTTTTCTGCTTATGATAAAACTATAACTTCTAAAGTCATTTTAGTAAATTGGATATTGATTTTTTCATATTACTATAGTAATATTTGCATGTTAAAATAGTGTTTTTTTGTTGACGAGAGTAATATTTTCTTTTTTTCAGTGAATACGCTAATTTATTTTGTTACTTTTTACCCATACCTAATATTCCAATAAGACTATTGATTAGATTTCTATGATTATTGTAAATTCATTCTGTCCCAAGCCTGTTGAGTTATCTGTAAATATTTTTCAAGTCCGATTTTAGTTAAATTATTGACATAGTCATCCCATTGTTTATCTATATCCATATCTCCTGTTATAAACCTTGCGGCTGATTCTTTCACATAATCCACAAGAGTAGTTTGAATATCTCCTAATTCATCTAGTTCTTCACTATTATAGAGAACTAACGGAACAATCATACTATCATCAGGTTTATAGTCATAATTAGCAAATGTACCTTTAGAAACAAGATATTGGCTTTCTAATGGATCTCCACTAGGTATTATCGCATCTGTAATATCACTTGTTCTAAATTGTAATCCTGTATTTTTCCAATGAGAGTTCTGAACTGGTTCACTCCATGGGAATTGAATGCTTTTAAATTTTCCTTCTATTCCCAATACTTCCTCAAACATACCAATTTCTCCATCTTCTTTTTCTATCCAGTCTATTCCTGGCACACCATATCTTGCTCTCATCGTAGCTTCATCGTTATACATGAAATCCAGCATTCTAAATGCTGCTTCAACATTTTTACAATCCTTAGTGATATAAGCCATTGGAAATGGTATTGATGGATTATATGTTGTTATTTGTAATCCATTTGGTCCTGATAATGGGGGTAGAGGATTATATTCTTTCATTTTTTCATCTCCAGCAGGGAACATTACACCTCCAGCAACCCATACTCCAACCACATTATCCTTTCCACCCGAAACCATCATTTGTTTATATTGGGCTTTATCCTGAGTAAAAGTCAAAGGACTTAACAATCCACTATTACATAGTTCATTCATATATGTTAAGCCTTGTTTGTATTCTTCTTTATTGTAGATAACATCAACTTTATTATCATTTACTATAAACTTATTTTTTGTATCATCATATATAAATGAATTCATGATCCAACTATCTGCTTGACCATACCAAGTTGTTGCTGAACCTACCATAGGTAATTCATCTGGTAATCCATTTCCATTAGGATCTTTATCCTTGAATTGTTGCAAAACATTCTGTAATTCATCTGTTGTAGATGGCATATCCAATCCTAATTCATCTAACCATACTTGATTGATCCATCCTCTTAAAGCAAACATATTTGGTGTTGATTCTGTATATTGTGGCACAGTATAGATATTCCCATCTGGTGATTTGAAATATTTAACTAGCTCAGGATGTTTACTATAAAATTCATTAATATTTACTGAGTAATTTTCATAATAATCATTTAACGGAAGAAAATATCCTTGTTTTCCATATCTAGCTACATCAATAGTATTTAGTCTGAATCCAATAAGGACTTCAGGTAACTTCTCATTTGAATTAAGCATTATAGATAATTTTTCTGTTGCATTTTTATTAGGAAAATATTCAAACTGAATATCAATCCCTGTATTTTCTTCAATCCATTTAGTATAGGCATTAGTATCAAAATCTTCTACATTTGGATCTTGTAAAACACCTACTGATAACGTTAATGGTTCTTTTGTAATTGGGAATTCCCCCACTGGTGTTAAATCGTTACTAGAATTGCTGTTATCTGTAATACCCTCTTTACTACTTACATTATCTTTTTTCGTTGCACATGCTGTTACTAGCAAAACTAATAACAATAAACACGACAATACTTTAATCAATTCTTTCTTCATAACCAACCCTCCATTTTCACATTTGTTTTTTCCGATTGTTATTGTAGCTTATTATATGCATTTTAGTAAATTGTATTTTCTTTTTTTTGTATTACTATAGTAATAATTGCTTGTTTATATTTGTATTTTTAGTTGACCAAAGTAATATTGCACTATTAAATTATAAATCAATCAGTTTTTTTAATGCTTTTGTCCGTTAGGAAAGTTTCCTTGACGCATATGAAAACGCTCCTATTTCATATATTTAAAAAGAAGAACTTTAAGATAGAAAAAAGTCAAAACCTTTACTATTAAAGGTTTTGACTTTTTTTATTACCCAATATAACTTTAATAAAATCATACATATCCTTTATCTTTTTCTCATACTACCAGGTGTTACCCCATATACACGTTTAAATGCTTTGTAAAATGTATTAGATGAATTAAATCCACATTGCAAAGCAATTTTACTGAAAGTCAAATCAGTTGTTTTTATTAACTCAACAGCATAATTCAATCTCTTAGATTCTATAATTTCTCCTAAACTTCTTCCAGTTTGCTCTTTTATGAAATTAAATAAATATTTTTGAGAAATATTGAATTTTTCAGCCAGTGCTTTTCCATATAAATTTGGATCATTGAAGTTTGTTTCTATATAATTATATATTTTATCTTTTAAAAGATTATTTTTACTTTTTTTATTATCATTTATTATGTTGCAGATTTCATTACACTTATCTGTTAGATAGTTTATCATTTCTTTGATCGTTGTAAAATCCAGATACTCTTTTTTCTCCACAAGCAAATCCATCCTAGATAGATCTTTACATGTAGAAACTATTATACCTTTTACTTGATAGAAGAATTGTTTAAGATGTTCCTCTGATATATTTCCACTATCCATTATAGTTGTATATAGTTCTCCAAAATAATCATCAATAGCTTTCACATCACCATTTAATAATCTTTCATTAAGGATTCTACTGTCTCTTATATTAAAAATTATTTCACCTGTATTTTTACTCTCAAAGGAATTGATTAATTTATTCTTACTTCTATTACAATATTTGATAGCATACATTGCTTGTTCATAAGCTACCTTTATATCCTTATACACATTATGTTGTTTAGATATACCACACACCATTTTACTATTGTTTATGTTGCTATACACTATTTTTTCAAATTGTTTGATTATACTTTGAAATTGTTGTTCAGTGTCACACGCAAATACCATGACTGTATAATTATGTAATGACGGGTGAAGATAATATTCATATTTCTCTGAACACTCCGTAAAATATTTCTCTATCATTGTTGCAGTCAATTCTGAGGAATACTCTTTAGTTTTCATCGTTATAATGATGAACCCATTAGCTAACCATGGCATATACTTATTTATCTCAGTATCAACACTTAAATCCAATAAACTTCCGTTTAATATCTTTTCAAATACACTAACCTCTACTTGTTTTTTCATAACATTCAACCTATCAGACAGTTCTCTCGTTTGTTTTGATGTAGTTAAAAAGACCTGTTTGAGATATTGAAGCTCTCCACTCGTATTATCTTGCTCATTGGAAAATTGACTTGCCACTTGCATTAATCCTTTAATTGGTCTATATTCTCTATACGCGAATATCAATGATATAATCAACCCAACTATTATTGTAATAACGATATATGTATTGATTATAATTAGTATAGGACGTATTTCCTTAATAAAAACTAAATTAGATATACCCATGACAACCGTTAACCCTGAATTCAATTCTTGTGCCTTTATAAGTGTATATTTCTTATTCATTATTTTCATTTCTTTGCTAGTATCAAAATCATTATATTTTATATCATAAGATTTATCATCTTCAGTCGATAGTATCAAGTCACCATTTTTATTATAAATAGAAAGAAATCCATCTTTAATGATATTGCTATCCGCTAACATATCTATTACATCTTCTATACGTATTAATGAAACCAGTACTGACTCATATTTTTTATACTTATAGGGCATTGTATTTATATACATAATAGTATTATTTGATTTGTTGATTAAATAGCTATTGTTATCTAGATCCATCATATGTTCTTTATAATCAATATAGGACATATCATTATAAGTAAAAAAATTAGGATAGAATCTATTTGCACTATCATACACTTTATCTACGCCTACAACGATGTTATTATTTCTGAACATCACAAAACTATCATATACTATATTTATATGTGATGTCATATCATTGATTGTTTTTTGCAAATCAATCATATCTATATAATCTGTATTTCTAATATCCCCCTGAATATCTGCCATATATTTAAGTAATTCTTCACTTTGCAAATTAAATGCAACATGATTTATGTTATCCAAATCATTGACTAACCGTTCCAATCCTATTTTTAGGGTATTTTTTGAACTATCGGCAACATTTTTTTTCAATATATCATATGCCTCTAAATATATAGGAATCATTAGTATCAGTACTACCATTACTATTATGATATTTGTACTTATTAACCTATACAACGATTTTTTTTTCATGCCTTTTCTACTTCTCATCGTCATCCTCCTGATGTTAATTTTAGTCAATATGAATAAATAACGCATTTATAATTGTACCATAAATTATCATTAAAATAAATTTTTTTGGTATAATTCTATGCAATTCATCTAAAATCTCATCATCATAAGGTTAATTTTATATAATTAAAATCCATATATAAACAGATAAATGATTACATTATTACAAAAACGACTTAAAAACTTTATAGTTATCATAGTTCTACTGATTATTCATATGCTTGAAAAATAACACTTCTCCATAAAGTAAGAATACTCCTCTTTGACAAATTCTACACTTTGTCAAAGAGGAGTATTACTTTTCGTGAGTATTATATTAGACTGGTATATTATTAAATACTATCTTACTTGACTTCATCTTGCACAAAATAAGCTGCGCTATTATCAGCCCAATACTGTACAGCAACTTTTTCAGTATCATCATTAATTGTCCATTGTGTTTCTTCTGAATATGGAACCCATTCACTCCATGTTTTTCCATCATCATTAGATACTCTTAGGTATTTAGAACCTACAGCTGAATGATGTAAAACTATATCGTTACTATCTACATCTTGAATCAAGTTTTCATCAAAAGTCCAAATTTTAGAAGGATTAGCTATTGGATTAATATCTGTTCCTTTTCTGAATCTGGATTCGAATTTTCCGTATAGATATTTTCCATCTTCACTTTTAGCACTTTCAAGAATCTCTACAATATTGATTCCTTCATCTATATTAGTTTCATATGTAAGTGTATTATTCTCATCATCATAATTCAAATCAGCTGTTGCAACTGAGTTTCCATTATATCTGAATGCATCTTTAACACTGTTTTCATCCATTTCTTTACTGAATTTCAAAGTAATAGTTTCTGAATCACTTTCTACTCTAGTATCATGTTCAGGTGTTACCGATGTAACAACAGGATCAAGGCTTTGTACATTATCTGCCCTAACGAATACTTTTGTTTCGTAAGGTCCTACCCATAGTGAACTCATCATACCATCTTTACCAAGACGATATCTCTCATCAGGATTCATTGCATTAACAATTTCATCCCCTTCATTCCAACCTGTATGGAAATTCTTTGCTTCTATATTGTCTGACCATGTATTGAAAGCAACCATAGCCCAATCTTTCTTATCTCCCCATACACGGCTATATACATAAACACCGTTACCTGCATCAGGTTGACACCATCTCTCATACAATTCATCTGTACTTTGAAGTGCTGGATATTGTCTTCTTATGTTCATGATTTTTTGAATATATTGATATGAAGGATTACACATATCAAAGTTATCTTTTACAGCTGGATTATCACCTGTTTTACAATCGACGTCATACCAGGCAACACTGCTCATGAAGTCTTCACGTGATATACCATCTAAAGCAGTACCATTTGAAGAAAATCCTTGCTCATCTCCATAATAGAATAAAGGTACACCAGGCCATAATGCGATTATTGAACTTGCTAGCTTAGCTTTTTTGAAACCATCGTTTGCACTAGTTAACCTCCATTGGTCATGATTATCAAAGAAATTAAGCATTGTATATCTTGATTCATTTTTCTTAGGATCCCAGAAATCATAAGCTTCTTTATCTTTGTCATATTGAATTTTACACTCATTCAACTTACCATAAACTTGGTCTTTGACAGCAGGCATAAAGAAATTAAAATACATCTGATAATTAATACCACCATCCATTGTATATGTATCATCTATGAATGAATAAGGTTCTCCCACTTGATGTGGTTCTTTTCCTCTTCCTACCATAGTTGCTCCACGTCCACGGTCACAGTAGAACTCTCCAAAAATAAAGAAGTTATCTTTACCAAGGCTTGCAGCATAATCTTTTACTGCTGGCGCCCATCTCTTGAAGAAATAAAGTGGTACTTGCATAGGAGTATCCATACGGATACCATCTATATCTGTTGAACCAATCAATGATTTTGTCATAGCGATAATCTTATCTTGAACTCTTGGATGAGTTGTTCTTAGGTCATCTAATGAACCATATATCTTTCCTAGATGATTGCACCAAGCATCATTATAATCTGTAAGATCACCATTATGATGAAAATCACTATTCCAGAATGAACCTGTTCCCATACCTGAATCTACTTTTTTATTACCTTGAGAATCATATACATCACAGTATTGTCCCTCATTAATAAATGTATTATTTACAGGAAAATCTTGGTATGTTTCATCAGGACTTCTAGGTATTAATTTGTATTCGCCATCATGAAGACGGAATGGCGCACCTTCATTTTCATGTCCTTCAAAATAATACAAATCCGACATATGGTTAACAATCATATCAACAATTACATACATTCCTTTTGAATGCGCCGCATCTACCATATCTCTAAAATCGTCTATTGTTCCAAATCTATCATCAACTAATGTGAAATCAATTTCTCCATATCCATGATAAGAATTGTTTCTATTCTGGAAAACTGGTGATATCCATATAGCATTATATCCAAGAGATTTTATATAATCTAATTTATCTTCAATCCCTTTAAAATCGCCACCATGTCTGGCATCTACTCTATATAGGTCATATCCTCCATATTCATCTTCATTGTTTGATGGATCTCCATCTGCGAATCTATCTGTTATGAACTGATACATGGGAATCTTTCTCCAATCATCTGGTGAAGGGAAATAATCATGTCCTTCCCATTGACCATAATAACCTGCTGGATTAGTTCCATCTTCACTATAGTTTACATTCCAAGCAGCATTTTCATCAGTTCTAGGAGCTGCTAATCCTGTACCAGCCATAAGGCTAACAGCAAGAGGGACAGCTATAGCTTTTGATATTATTTTAGATTTTTTCATTTTATATGCCTCCTAAAAAACCCCAAAAGAGTTTGGGATATTAAGTCTAGTTATTTTGTGCCACAATATGATAATCTTTTCCTTCGTTGTTATCCCAGTAATCTCCTCCTCCTCTATTATATTTAATATGGAAACAGTAATCGATAGTATCATTTTCATTTGCTTCAACATCTGCTTCATACCATACTTTATAATTATGGTTTTCATCAAATCCATATTTACATGCCATTGTCACATCTTTCACATCATCCCATCCGTCTACACCGTAATGGAGTATAACCGCTTCAGTATAAAGACTTGGTTCATACCAACTTTCATATACAATCTTACAAGTTACTTTCTCATCAGGACTTTTTGCGAAGGTATTAGCTGACAAACTTCCCGATAGTAATAATATGACTGACAAAAACATAATGCTAGTTACTTTTTTCATAATCATTCATCCTTTCTTTATATTTATAGTTTTCAAATGATTCATGTAATATTCTATACCATTTTAAAATAATTTCAAGTGGGCTAAAAAGTAGAAATATGTCGAATAATGTATTATTATGTCAAATGACTTTTTAATGTAAAAAAGTACATAATGATTCAAAAATTTTCCTTATAAAAACTAGCAAAATACTAATTTTAAGTTAATTTTAAGTTAAACGTTAAACTTATGATTTTATATTTTGTATAATTTTTGGTAATATTATTCCTAAATTTCATGATTTCAAACAAAAATTCCAATTAATATTGTCATTCAATTACCATACATATATATTTAATATTTATTTTTTATTATTTTTTGGTGTTCATATTGTATACAGTATTATTTGTTATTGCCTCAATTTTTCTTTTTATAGAACAAAAGAGTCTACACCTCGTTCCCCATAGCGTATTTGTCCATTAGGAAAGTTTCTTTAATAATATCACTATTTTTTGCAAAGTTGTATAATGAAATGTCCGAATAAACAAAATAAAAAAGAAATGATTCATTTGAAGATTTCTGTTATAGTGTAATCACCACAAAAACAACTATAGGAGAAAATCATTCAAATGAATCAAAT